>JAGQQZ010000004.1 GCA_020425915.1 Planctomycetota bacterium
ACGCGGCGGCCTGGTTACGCCCGCAGTAGTGCAGCACCGCGTTGTTGAGGTTGCGCGGGCCGTGCAGGAAACGATCCCAGGTCGTCTCCTTCCGGTCGAAGATCACCTTCGCATCCACCACGCAGCGATCGTCGATCGCGAACGGAACGCCATGGCGCTCACACTCGTTGAGCCAGAGCGGCAAGTCGTAGCCGATGCAATGGAAGCCGACGAGGTCGGCGTCGGCGACGAACTCGAGCAGCTCCGGCGCCAACTTGCCGAACGTCGGCTCGCCGAACAGACCGCGCACGTCGTCGGTGCGGATGCCGTGGATCTTGGTCGCAGCCTCCGGGATGTCGATGCCCGGGTCACAGCGCTTCTGCAACTCGGATCGCGAACCGTCCGGCTCCAACCGCACGAAGCCGATCTCGACGATCCGATCCGACGTCACGTCCAAGCCCGTGCTCTCGATGTCGAAACAGACGAGCGGACGTGTGAGCGCGAGTATCATGGTGCCCCTCCGGTGGATTGTCTTCACGCCGCCTGACCGCGGCCGCGCACAGGGAAGCCGACGTTATACCAAGCGGGCGGGGCCGGCTGCCACGACCCTCACCACGCGCAGGGCGTCGCCGATCAGTCGATGTACTCGGCCTCGAGGCGCTCGAGCTCGACGACCCAGTCCTCGCACGACCGTCGATCGACGCCGATCCGTTCGAACTCACCGACGAGCCGGATGGCCTCGTCACCGGGGATGTCGGTGGCGACCGGGAACAGCACGCGCTCCTCGATCTCCATGTGCTTGAGCAACCGGTTCGCGTACGTCCGCGCGACCTCGGCGAACGAGCGACGCTCGTCCGGCAGCAACCCGTTCGGCTCCCAAAACACGGTGAGCGAGTGCATGAGGAGCTTGGTCTCGTCGTGATCGGCCATGAGTTGGCCGACGATCTCGGCGGACTCCTCGCCTCCGACCATCGCGGCGAACGGATAGATCACGAGGTTCTCGCGGCGGTGGTGAACCTGCTCGACGAATTCGCGGAAGAAGCTGAGGATCGCCGCGGCGTCACCGGACGGGAAATCCGCACCGGCCTCGACGCGTCGGGCGAGCGCGAGCAGAACGTCGAGCATGCGGCGTGTCGTCGCGTGCTCGCGCTTCAGCAATGCGACGGGGGTCACCAAGTCCAGTACGGCGGAATCACTGCGTTCCAGCTCCACGACGCGGACCAATCGGCCCTGCCGTCGAGAATTTCTCGCCAAGTCGGTGTCCGGCGAATCGCCCGACTATCGGGCCTAACAAATCCCTCAGATTTCGAAGGCTTAGGCTTGTGTTCGCCTAACTTCTCCCTAATATGAGCCGCTCAACCAACCGCAGAAGGCCGCGATGTCGAACCACGATCAGCTCCTCCCATTCGCCAGCAAGCTGTTCCGATCCCCTTCCGAGTCGGCGTCGCGGCCTTCCACTTTCCGCGTCCGATGCAGCCTCGAGGCCGACGCGGCCCGACACCCGGCGCGCCACGCCCCTCGGCCGGTCTCCCGCCCTCGACGCGCAGAGCCGCGTCGCCACGAGACGCGGGTCGTCGCCGTCGAACACGACCCCGTCTCGATCGCGAACCTCGCGGGGGTCGCCATTCTCATCCTGACCTTCGCCTCCGCTGTCCTCTTCCTCTGACGCCCGCGATGAACCCGTCCCTGACACCCAAGCAGCTCCGCGTCCTCCGCTACTTCCGCGACTACCGACAGGAAAACGGGATGTCCCCGACACTCGAGGAGGCTGCCGCCGAGATCGGCGTCAGCAAGATCACGATTCGCGAGCACCTGATGCAATTGCAGCGCAAGGGTGCGATCAAGCGCGACAAGGCGCGGGCGCGCGCCGTGACGATCCTCTACGACCCGGACGAGTCCAGTGAGTCGTCCGAACCGACCGTTCGCATCCTGGGCCGCATCGCCGCCGGCACTCCGATCGAGGCTATCGAGGATCCCGAGACGGTCGCGCTCACCGAGTTGGTGCCCGCCGACGACGACGTCTATCTCCTCCGCGTCCGCGGCAAGTCGATGATCGAGGATCACATCGACGATGGAGACCTCGTCGTGGTGCGTCGTTCCGACACCGCGCGGAACGGGGATGTCGTCGTCGCGATCTGTGAGGACGAGGAAGCGACGTTGAAGCGCTACTACCGCGAAGGAAACCGCGTACGACTCCAACCGGCGAACTCCGAGATGGATCCGATCTACCCCGCCTCCCTCGAAATCCGAGGGATCGTCGAGGGTGTGATCCGACGATATCGGTGATCATCGGTGGGCATGACACCCATCGATCCTCCCGGCAAACCGCAACGACGGCCTTTCGTCGTCGAGTGTGAACCAGGCAAGTACGCGCACTGCCAATGCCAGCAGAGCTCTCGCTATCCGTACTGTGACGGATCCCATCGCGGAACCGACAAGAACCCCATCAAGGTGGTGGTCGAGGAGAGGAAGACGATCGCCTGGTGCGCGTGCGGCAACTCGGGGAACATGCCGTACTGCGACGGCACGCACGGCCGCATCTGAACCCACGCGCCCGGATCCGCTTTCCTCAGCGAAGCGTCCGGCTTGCCTCTCCGAGCCAACCAACGCGCAACGACAGTTGCTCATCGCTGGGTTCGGGTAGCGGCACGATCCGCAAGTTCGTGACGTCGTCGTGGTCGGGAACGGCCTCGAACTCGCTGACCCGTCCCTCGCGAGCGACGAGGATCACCGCCGGCTCCCCGGGTGCCACCGCTTCGTGGAAGACCGTCGTCCAGTTCGCCGCGTCGACACGAAGGTCGTCGACCGCGAGCACTTCGTCGCCGGGAGCGAGTCCCGCGTCGAACGCCGGGGTACCGTCGAACACCGTCGCGATCTTCGTGGATCCTCGCTCGAACTGGACTCCGAGACGCGGAGCCGACACGTCGCCCGGATCCAGTGCGAGACCGAAACGGCGAAACACCCCGTCGAGATCCGGGTCGAAGGGCCCTTCGACGAGACTCCGCACATCAGCAGCGAGCGTTTCCCCGGCCGCGGCGTCGATCGCGGCGAGCACGTCTTCGAGCGCGTATCCGGTGGACTCGGTCTCACGCCACAACGTCCCCATCACGTCGTCGAGGCTTCGCGCGCCCTCGGTCGCGTCGCGGATCCACGCATCGATGCAGATCGCCGCGAGTGCACCGTTCGAGTAGTAGTTCTGCGTCGAGTTTCGGGTGTTCTCGTCCGGACGGTAGAAACGAATCCAAGCATCGAAGCTCGCGTCCGCGAGTGAGTGCATCAGTCGACCGGGCATTCGCCGCATGTTGCGGATGTGGCCCGTGATGACGTCGAGATAGCGACGCGGAGAGTACAGGCCCGTTCGAAGGCAGATGTGATCGTCGTAGTAGGCCGTCACTCCCTCGGCGACCCACAACAAGGTCGTGTGTTGCTCGCGTTCGTAGTCGAAACGCATGAGATCCTTCGGTCGCATGCGCTTGACGTTCCAGACGTGGAAGAACTCGTGCGCGACGAGGCTCATGAAGTCCTCGTAGTCGTTCTGTTCCGCGAACGTCGTGCGCGGCGCCAGCAACGTACTGCAGTCGCAGTGCTCGAGTCCGCCGCGACCGCTGGCGCCGAACAGCGACAGGAACGAGTACTCCGTGAACGGCAGCTCGCCACCGAACACTCGAGCCGCGGCTTCGACGATCCGCGTCGCATCGTTGGCGAGAGACTCGCGCGGCGCGAGTCCGGCGAGACCTGCGCACACGAACCGATGCTGGCGCCCGAGCGCCGCGAACTCGACGATCACCGGATCGGCGGCTGCGACGCACGGCGTGTCGACGGCGTGATCGAGATCACGGACCTCGAAGGCGCCGTCGGTCACGGACCCGCCGGCGAACAACGTCCAGCCGGTCGGAAGTTCGACCCGGATGCGTGCGGCCGACGCCTCCGACCCGACCGGCCAGAGATACGCGCACGCACCGTTCCAGTAGGCGAACTCCTCGCCGACCCACGCCTCACGCACGGTCAAGGAGTGCGCATAGACCTCGTATCGAAGGACGACCCGTTCGCATCCTTCGGGGGTCCGCACGCGGTACCGGTTCTTGGCAGGTCGTTCGACCTCGAGGCCCACACCGCGCACTCCGTCGACGGCGTCGAGGGACAGGATGTGCCGGGAGTACTCCCGGATCAGGTAACTCCCCGGCGTCCAGACCGGCAGGAAGAACTCGATGAAGTCCGACTCGGGTCCCGGCTCGAGTGCGAGTTGGATCCGGAGGCGACGCTGGGCGATCGCGGAAAGGTCGATACGGAATTCCATGCCCGGCTCTTTTCGCTCAACCGCAATCTAGGTCGGCGCGCCCTCTGGAGAGTGGCACGCCCGAGAGGATTCGAACCTCTGACCTTCGGCTCCGGAGGCCGACGCTCTATCCAGCTGAGCTACGGGCGCAGATCGATCGGCGCAGCCCGACAAACTACCCTTCCGTTGCGAGGCTTCAAGACTGGCATGTCGATTCGCCCTGCCTTGCGACTCCGGCGCGTGAGCGGTCTAATGGGGTCACGAGGCTCAGTCCTACTCGGTCCAGCCCTCGGGTCCGAGAACATCAGCGTCCAAGCCTCGAAACTCGCATGTCCAGAGCTTTCCACACGGTGGCCTTCGCGACGGTCTGCGTGGCCGCATCCGCCACGTGGTTCGGCGTCGCTTGGGAACCCAAGGTCGACGCGACGGTCGGCGGCGCGTACGACGCCGACGGCGACCTGCTTCCGTGCGACGTCGAGCGAACGCTGCTCATGGATCCGGATTCCGCCGATTCGGACAACGATGGAATCGGCGACTTCCTCGCGGCCGTCACCAACGTGCCGATCAATCCGTTCGACGACAACGAGCCGATCGATCCGATCGCCGACGGTTCCGGATACGGCTCGAACAGCGGCATCTACGACCACGATGCCCGTGTCGTGATCTCGAGTCGTCCCGACGCGGACGGCACCGACGCGATCTGGATGCACCTGCTGATTCGCTTCGCCGGTCCGGTGCTGCCGAACGTCCAACTCATCGACCCCTGGGTCGATTACCTCGGCATCCGGACATCGCTCAGCTCGCTCATCGTCACGAGCCCGAGTGAGCTGGCGTTCGCCGACGCAGGCGCCGACGGCATCTTCGTGCGCCTGTCGCTGCGCGTCGGCACGCACGCGCAGATGATGGTGTTCTCGCCCGCGACACTCGGCGCGACGTTCATCATCGGCGGCAAGACGGTCGTCTCCGGCATGACCGCGATCAACATCAACGGACACGTCGCGGCGCTCACACCCGTGAGTTCGACGTCGTTCACCGTCGTCCGTCTCGACGACGACGACGACCCGTTCTGGACGATGAACCGCGTCTGTCAGATCCGTCTGTCGATCGTGACCTCGACGACGACGGGACACGTCTGCACGATCTCCAGCGCCCGGTGTCGGCCGGCCGGCAACTTGCGATGCCCGCCAGGCTGCTTGACCAGCACCGGCCAGACGGTGTTCGTCCCCGACGGACTGTCCACGATCAACGGGGGGGGCTGATCGCTCATGCCTTCCTCGCTCGCCTCGCTCCTCTTCTCCCGCTCCACGAACCGGTGGCATCGTTCCTCCGGCGCTCCCCGCAGTCGTCCTCCCAAGGTGAACCGAATCGAACGGAACCCAGGGGACGCTGTGCTGCGTCGAACCAACGAACGGGCCCACCGAAGCTTCGTACCCCGTGACTCCCACCAACCCTGATCCCGACCGCGCCCTCGTGAGCGCCTGCCAGAATCCCGCCGATGACGGGTTCGAGGCCGCTTTCGAAGAGCTCTACACGCGCTACCACGATCGCGTGTATTCGATCGCCTACCGCATGATGGGCACGACGAGCGATGCGCTCGATGTCGTGCAGGAGGCGTTCGCGGTGCTGTTCCGCAAGATCGGGACGTTTCGCTTCGACGCAAAGTTCAGCACCTGGTTCTTCCGGCTCGTCGTCAACTGCTGCGTCGACGCGAAGCGCCGCGAGTCGAGCCGTACGCCGCCCCGCATCGCTCCGGTCGAGGACCTCGTGCAGACCCCGGATTCCGTCACCGACCCCGGCGTCGCAGCGGAATCGACCGAACTCGGCGATCACGTGCACCTGAGTCTGCAACGACTCAGTCCGAAGCTGCGCGCCGTCCTCGTGCTCCGCTACCTCGAAGGGCTCAGCTACGACGAACTGGCGGCCTCGCTCGGTATCTCGCTCGGCACGGTGAAGTCGCGACTGGCCCGCGCGCATCTCGCGTTCGAGAACGTCCTCGAGGGAACACTCGATCCGTTCGGATACCCGCTGGACCGCAGCCTCAGGCGTCGGCAGTCCGGCGGAGCGGAGGGGGTCGCATGATCCGCCGCACGGACGCGCTCGAACGACGCCATGCCGAGCTATTCGGTCGCATGGAACCCGTCCAAGCTCCAGCCGAGCTACGCTCCTCGGCGTTCCTCGATTCGATCTACGCGCGCGCCGCAACCGACGCCGAGCGTTCGATCCCGTCGGACGTCGCCGCCGAGCTACGTCGCCCGATTCCCGCTCCGTCCGCCGTCGACGTATCGTTGGAGTCGTCTTCGCTCCGCGGACTCCCGCTGTCCAAGGCTCCGGGGCTCCTCAAGCCGCGCGTCTTCGCCGAGGCCTTGGCCTGGCGGACGCAATGGCGTCGGTCCCGACGCCGCCAGAACACGATCCGTCTCGCCGCTGCCGCCGTGGTGCTCGTGACCGGTCTGTGGACGTTCCGAGCCCTCACCGATCGCGTCGACACGACCGCGACCGAAGGCGAGGACATCGTGATCGTCCACTACGAAGTGTCCCGCCCGTTCGCACCTGGGTTCTCGCGCAACGCGATCCTTCAGCAGTTCGCTCGAGGAGGCTCCGATGGTCGCTAGTCGATTCTCGCAGCTCGTCCTGGCCGGCTTCGTCGGCCTCTCCGTCGCGTGCATCGCGAGCGCGCAGACCACGGTGTCGAAGAACATCTCGTTCGCCGACATCGAGTCGGCCGAGTGTTCGGATCACTACGCGATGACGCAGTTCCGGCTCGCTCGGACGGTCGACGCCAATGGTGTCGTGAGCTGGGTCGGCCTCAGCGAAACGCTCCGGATCGAGCCGACGCCTGCTGGTTCGATGCCGCGGTTCGACTTGTCGCTCCTGAGTTCGATCGGCCTCGACGTCGCCGAAGAACAGCGCCAACAGGCACTGCACGCCGAGCACCGCGGGTTCCTGCACCTGTACGGTTCGTTCCACGTCCACGATGCCGCGCTCGCGACCCGCAACTACACGCTGACCGTCGAGGCGGCCGACGTCATCCTCGGTCGCGCGGTTCGCCGCGTCAGCGTCCGTCCCACGCACGCCCACGGGGGCAGCTGGTGGCTTCTCGATCTCGACGTGCAGACGGACTACCCCCTTCGCCGCATCGAATACGCGCCGAACGGTGACATGGTCAGCATGCTCGTCGTCACCACGTTCACGAACGGGCTTGCGGCCCAAGCGCAGACCTCGGTCCCGAACTGGTGGCAGCCCCCGCATCGGACGTGGTATCCGTCGATCAAGGACGCTTGCCTCGCGACCGGTGTCGCGGTCCGACAGTTCGACGTCCTGCCTCAGAACTTCGGCCTGCACGACACCAGCGTGGTCATCGATCCGATCACCGGCGACCACACGTTCATCTCGAACTTCACGAACGGCGTGGACTGCGTGCAGCTCCTCGAGACGCCGAACGTGCCTGCGCCGAACCTGGCGGTCGCGAAGTCGAACAGCGGATACGCGATGTTCGACTTCTCGGATCTGAACTCGACACAGTTGATGTTCCACGTGCTCGGCACGCAGTATCTCGTGATCGGCTCGGCTCACGACATCGGCGTTCAGGCGTTCGCCGACGATACGCTTCGAGCCGCGGTCCGCTGACAGCCGAGCTCCCGACCCCTAGACGGGCGGGAACTCCAACGAGCGCGGCGGCACGGCGACGAACATCGCGAAGTCGTCGGTCAGCACGCCGTCCTGCATCAACCGATCTTCTTCCGCGAACAACTTCGCGAGCACGAGGTTGTGCGCCCAATTGCGGGGATCGAAGGTCGAGATCTGATACATCAACAC
>JAGQQZ010000530.1 GCA_020425915.1 Planctomycetota bacterium
GCCCACGCTCGCCTACCCTGTTCCGCCCTCCGCCCTTGCCCGCCCCGTGAAACTCCCCCAGATCGCGATCGTCGGCCGTCCCAACGTCGGCAAGTCCAGCCTGCTCAACCGGCTCGCGGGGCGGCGTGTGTCCATCGTCGAACCGACGGCGGGCGTCACGCGCGATCGCGTGTCGTGCGACGTCGAGTGGGAGGGCCGTCGACTGACGTTCGTCGACACCGGCGGCCTCGGGCTCGTCGACGAGAGCCAGCTCGAGAAGCACATCGAGTCGCAGATCTTCGTCGCACTCGAGTCCTGTGACCTGATCGTGTTCGTCGTCGACTGCAAGGACGGTGCGGTCCCCGGCGACCAGTTGGTCGCGCGGCGGCTGCGCAAGCTCGACACCCCGGTGCTGCTCGTCGTCAACAAGGTCGAGTCGCACTACGAGGAACTCGCGATCCACGTCTGGGAACGCCTCGGCTTCGGTGAGCCGCACGCGGTCAGCGCGAAGGAGGGGTTCGGGATCAGCGACCTGAAGTCGGCGATCGTCGAGCACCTCCCCGACGACGTGGTGGCGGAACCCGAGCCGGAGCCGCTGAAGTTCGCCGTCGTCGGCAAGCGCAACTCCGGCAAGTCGACGCTCGTCAACCGACTCGTCGGCGAGGACCGCGTCATCGTTTCGGAGATCCCCGGCACGACGCGCGATTCGGTCGACGTCGTGTTCGAGCACAAGGGCCAGCGGCTGATGGCGATCGATACCGCGGGCGTGCGCAAGAAGAGCAGCATCGCGGACGCGATCGAGCTGTTCAGCTACACGCGCGCGACGGAGAGCATCCGGCGTGCCGATCTCGTGATCCACCTGTTCGACATCGGCGCCGACATCAGCCAGGTCGACAAGAAGGTCGCGCACTACTGTGCGACCTACAGCAAGCCGGTGATCCTCGTCGGCAACAAGGTCGACGCTGCCGAGGCCGATGTCGACCTCGAGAAGTGGGACAAGTACATCCGACAGCAGCTCCCCGGGCTGCGATTCGCGCCCGTGACGTTCATCTCGGCGCTCGAGGGTGACGGTGTCTCGGACACGATCGATCTCCTGTTCGAGTTGCGCGACCAGAGCAGCAAGCAGATCTCGACGGCCGACCTCAACGCCGCGCTGCACGACGCCAGCGTGCGCCTGGTCCCGCGATCCCGCGGCAAGGTGCCGAAGCTCTACTACGCGACGCAAACCGGCACGATGCCGCTGTCGCTGCTGGTCTTCGTCAACGAGCCGAAGCTGTTCCGCGGCCAGTACGAGCGCTACCTCTCGAATCTCCTGCGGGAGAGGTTCGACGTTCCGGAGATCCCGTTGAAGATCTCGTTCCGCAAGCGAGAACGGTCGGAGCCGGGTGGGCCCGGGGCGAGCGCCGGCGACTGAACTCGGGGTTGGAGTTCCCGAGTCGAGGACGAGGTCCGAGCAGCGGACGCGAAGGCGTATGATCCCGCGCTTCTCTCGATCCGTGACGTGACCAATGACCCAAGCGACTCCGAAGTTCGATCCCGCCCGTTTCAAGCAGACCACGCACGCCCAATGGCAAGAGGCCGCCGAGGCCTGGCACCGCTGGGGACCGTTGCTCGAGCGCTGGCTCGGCGCCGCGACCCAGACGATGTTCGACATGGGCGGAATGACCGAAGGCTCGCGAGTGCTGGACGTCGCCGCCGGGGCCGGTGAGCAGACCGTCGCCGCGGCGCGCCGCGTCGGGCCCGCGGGACACGTGCTCGCCACCGACCTGTCGTCGAACATCCTGGGCTTCGCGCTGGAATCGGCGAAGCAGGCCGGATTCGACAACGTCGAGATTCGAGAGCTGGATGGCGAGCGCGTCGCCGAACTTCCCGCCGACTCGTTCGACGTGGTGATCAGCCGCGTCGGACTGATCTACTTCCCGAACCAACTCGCGGCCGTGCGCGGGATGCACAGCGTGCTGAAGCCCGGTGGTCGGCTCAGCGTCATGAGCTACTCGACCGCGGACAAGAACGGGTTCTTCTCGCTCCCGGTGTCGATCATCCGCGATCGGGCCAAGCTGCCGCCGCCGCAACCGGGTCAGCCCGGCCCGTTCAGCCTCGGTGATCCGGCCGTGCTCGAGAAGCTGCTCGTCGACGCCGGCTTCCGCGACGTCGAGGTGCGCACGGTCGAGGCGCCCGTGCGCGTCGAGTCGGCCGCCGAATGCGTGCGCTTCGAGCGTGAGTCGTTCGGTGCGCTGCATCAGATGCTCAGCTCGTTGGGCGAAGCGGAGCGCGACGAGGTCTGGCGCGACATCGAGGAGGCGCTGCAGCAGTTCGAGGGATCGGGCGGGTTCGTGGGGCCGTGTGAGTTGGTGTTGGGGGCGGGGACGAAGTAGGCGCTCGCAGCATCGTGGCGTTCTCGTCGGCGAGGCTCAC
>JAGQQZ010000531.1 GCA_020425915.1 Planctomycetota bacterium
CCCTTCTACGTCGTCTACCCCGGAGACCCGAACGGCTTCCGCCACCCGGGCACGGTCGCATTGATCGAGCACCCCGACGTCGAGCAGGTGGAGGTGCGCGCGTGGCGCTGGCTCCGCGTGCACAAGTTGAGATTCCGCAAATAAGCGGTGTAGTCTCGAGTGACCGACGACGGTCTGCCGACTAGAATCCGCACCGCGGTTGTTCGGACACCTTCCCAGGTGCGAACCGGAGGATTTCCACCATGGCAGAAGCGCGTTTCGTCGAGCTCGAGGGCATGGCGGCACCATGCCTGCTCGTCTGCGGGGACGACTTCCCCGACGAGATCGTCGTCGACTACTCTACCGAGCCCCAATCGGAGCTGTCCCGACGCGGACCGATCGTCTATCGGCTACAGCCGAGCACGACGAAAGAGCCGCATCCGGTCTACGTCGAAGTGTTCGACGAGTAGCCGGCGCGACTACGAAGGCTCGCTCAGGCGACGGTACAGGGTGGCTCTCGATATCCCGAGGAACTTGGCCGCCTTGGCCTTGTCGCCTCCGAACCGTTCGAGCGCGTCCCGGATCCGGCGTCGGTCCGGCTTGCCGCGGCGCGCCGGAACGCTCGGGATCTCGTCCGACGACATCGAAGCACGGCCGAAGCCGGGATCGACGCGCCGCAGGTCGTGCGGCTCGCATCGCTGGACATGGATCGGCAGCTCCTCGAGTTGCACGACGTCACTGCAGTTGAGCGCGATCAGCGAGTCGATGACGTTCTCCAACTCGCGCACGTTGCCGGGCCACGGATAGTCCTCCAGTGCGTCCGCCGCGGCGCGCGACAACGTCACCTTCGATCCGCGCTCGTACTTGCGCGCGCACTTGTCGAGCAGCGTCGTCGCGATCGGCAGGATGTCCTCCACCCGAGAACGGAGCGGTGGCAACTGGATCATGATGCCATTCAGGCGATGGAACAGGTCCTCGCGGAACTCCCGCTCTCGAACTCGCTCGGCGAGATCCACGTTCGTCGCCGACAGGAAGCGCACGTCGACCTGCTTGCTTCGGGTGCTGCCGACCGGACGGACCTCGCCGAACTGCAGCACGCGCAGCAACTTGATCTGCAGATCGGGTGTCGTCTCCGAAATCTCGTCGAGGAAGACCGTGCCACGGTCCGCCGCGGTGAAGAGTCCGACGGCCGCGCGCTCAGCGCCGGTGAACGCACCCTTCTCGTGGCCGAAGAGCTCACTCTCGATGATGTTCGGCGAGATCGCGCCACAGTGGATCGGGATGAACGGCGCCGACTTGAAGCGCCCATCGAAGTGCAACGCCCGCGCGACGAGCTCCTTGCCCGTGCCGGTCTCGCCACAGATCAGCACGGTCGTCCGCACGTTGCGTAGACGATCGACCATGCGGTGCACCTCACGCATCGCGCCCGAGTGGCCGATGCACCCGGTCATCGTGTACTCGACGACCTCGCCGTGTTCGACCGGACCGGGTACGCGCGGCCGCCGGGCCTCCAGTGCCCGCCGTAGCTCGAACTCGTCGGTACGATCGCGGAGCGCGACGAGCGTCGCGTTCGGCTCCGGCGCAGGCCACTCGATGCGCTCGAGCGCGAAGCACCGACTCGTTCCGCCGACCTCGAGCCACACTTCCCCCACGGGTTCACCGCTCGTGATCCACTCCCCCAGCGGCTCGAAACGCAGGTCCGCGTCGTCCATGCCGGATGCGGCGAGCCGCGCCCGACCCGCGTCGTCACAGCGGACCACTCGTCCCTCGGGGTCGATCCAGGCCAGCGTGGCCCGTGCGTGCCCGACACCCTCGACCAATCGCCGGAGGTCCTGCAGCTCGGACTGGGTCGCGGTGAGGTCCGCGGTGGCCTTCTGGAGTTCTCGAGCGATCGCATGGTTCTCCGCCTCGAGCGAGCGAACCGCCTCGCGCAGGCGCAGCATGACCCGGATCCGGGCGATCAGCTCGTCGCCGTGGATCGGCCGCGCCAGGTACTCGACGGCGCCGATCTCGAACGCGTGGAGCTTCTGCGATTCGGGCTGGACCTGGCCGGTGAGGAAGATGACGGGGACTTCGCGCGTCCTCGGGTCGGCCTTGAGTCGCTCGCACAGTTCGAAGCCGTCCATGCCCGGCATGACGACGTCGAGTAGGAACAGGTCGAAGTCCTGACGTCGGACACACTCGAGCCCCTCGGCCGCACTCCGCGCGGTCACGAGTTCGAACTCCGTATCCTGGAGATAGAGTTCGATCAGCGTGAGGTTCTCGGCCGAGTCGTCGACCGCGAGGATTCGTGCGCTCATGGGACGGACGTGCGAACTCTCGCACGCGATCAACATACCGGATCCGGAGCGCGGAACCGACCCTTCGCAGCGCGGGGACCCCGCGCTACGATCTTCCGCAATGCAGGGTCAATCGTACGCGACGCGCCGATTCGTCATCATCGCACTCGTCGCGATCTCGACGACGATCCTCGCGTGGACCGCCGCGCACCGCTACCGCTACCCGAGCCTCCCCGCCGAGCAGCTCGACGCGCTCCGCCTGGTCCACCACGCCATCCTCGAGGACTACGTGTTCGCACGCGACGGCGAGGAGCTCATGTACGCGGCGATCGACGGGATGGTCGCGAGTCTGGATCGCTACTGTCGTTTCGTCCCACCGGAGGAGGTCCGCAGCTTCGAGACCGACGAGATCACCGGGACCTACGAGGGAATCGGCGTCCAGCTCGCGCCGTCCGACTCGGCGATGATCGTCAACTGGCCGTTCGTGGACGGCCCCGCCGAGCGTGCCGGCGTCCACGTCGGCGACGAGTTGCTCGCGGCGGATGGCGTCAAGCTCGAGAACGTGCGGGACGGAGTCCAGCATCTGCTGGGCCCGGCCGGCAGCACCGTCCGCATCCGAATCCGACGCGGCGAGCAGGAACTCGAGCTCGCGATCGAACGCGGCTCGGTCCAGAAGCGGCCGATCCGTTGGGCTCGACTCGTCGGTCCCGACGCGAACATCGGCTACCTGCACATCGTCGAGTTCCAGCGCGGGATGACCGTCGCGTTCGACGCCGCCGTCGAACGCCTCCGAGAGCGGGCGGGCGGCGAACTCGCTGGCCTCGTCGTCGACCTGCGATCCAACCCCGGAGGCCTGTTGACGGAGGCCGTGGCGCTGTCCAATCGCTTCCTCGAATCCGGCCTCATCGTCAGTCTGAAGCGCCGTGACGGCGAAGTCGTCGAGAGCCACTCCGCCGAGGCGGCGAAGTGCACGCTTCCCGAACTTCGCACGGCCGTCCTGATCGACCGGAACTCGGCGAGCGCGAGCGAGGTGTTCTGCGCCGCGCTGCAGGACCATGACCGCGCTTCGCTGGTCGGCGAGCGCACCTACGGCAAGGGCGTCGTCCAACAGATCTACAGTTGGCCCAACCGCGACTTCCGACTGAAGATGACGTCGTCGCACTACTACACGCCGAACGGGCGCAACATCTCCAAGACGCTGCGACGCGAGGACGACGACTCCTCGGATCCGGGCGGCATCGATCCGGACGTGGCGGTCCCGTTGACCCGCGAGATCGGTATTGCCACGGCGCACGCGCTCGGGCGTCCGGAACCGCCGGAGAAGTATTCGACCGAGGTCGCAGCGCTCGCCGAGCGACTCGGCGTGGAGTTCCAGACCGGTGTGCACGGCACGGACGACGCGTGCCTCGCGGCCGCGATCGAACTGCTGCGCGCGCCCCCGGCGGAAGACGGCAGGTGATCCGCGCGCTCGGAATCGAATCGTCCTGCGACGAGACCGCGGCGGCCGTGGTCGTCGACGGGACCGAGGTGCTGAGCAACGCGTTGCACTCACAGATCGCGCTGCACGAGCGGCACCGCGGTGTGGTTCCCGAGATCGCGAGCCGTTCGCACACGACGCGGATCCTGCCGATCGTCGAGGCCGCCCTCGACGACGCCGGCGTCACACCCGAACAGCTCGATCTGATCGCGGTCACGAATCGTCCGGGGATGGTCGGCTGCCTCCTCGTCGGACTGTCGGCCGCGAAGACCCTGGCCTGGATGTTCGGCAAGCCCCTGGTCGGAGTCGATCACGTCCAGGCGCACCTGCACGCGGCGTTCATGACGCGTCCCGACCTGCCGACTCCGGGGCTCTCGCTAGTCGCGTCCGGCGGCCACACCGCGCTCTACCGACTCGACGCCCCGGGCGAGACCAGCCTGCTCGGCCGCACGCGCGACGACGCCGCGGGCGAAGCACTCGACAAGGGAGCCGCGGTGCTCGGCCTGCCCTACCCGGGCGGCCCTTCGATCGAGGCGGCGGCTGCGAACGGCGATCCGAAGGCGATCCGACTGCCACGCACGATGCTGGACCGAGAGTCGCTCGACTTCTCGTTCAGCGGCGTGAAGACGGCTCTGCTCTACCACCTCCGCGGCCCAGGCCTCGAGCGACCGGCGCCGGAACTCGACGCAGCCGCCGTGGCGGACATCGCCGCCTCGTACCAGCGCGCAATCGTCGAGACGCTGGTCCGCAAGATGCGGCGCGCGGCGGAACGCGAATCGGTCCGCTCGCTGTCGATCGGCGGCGGCGTCGCCCGCAACAAGCTCCTGCGCGAAATGATCGGCGCGGATCCGGTGCTCTCGCGGCTCGAACTCGTGTTCCCGCCGATGGATCTCTGCTCCGACAACGGCGCGATGATCGCCGGTCTCGGCACCCATCTGTGGCAGTCGGGACACCGCGACGGGCTCGATCTGGACGCGATCGCGACGGCTCGCACCCGTCGCGCCTGAATCGACTGGCGAGGCCGGGGTCGGGCTGCTACCGTGCCCCGCCGCCAGAGCCGGACCATCCAAGTGACCGCCACGATCCGCAAACCCGCTCGACTCGTCCTCGAAGACGGCACCGTCGTCCGGGGTCGCTCGTTCGGTGCCCCGGTCGAGAAGATCGGCGAGCTGGTGTTCAACACATCGATCACGGGCTACCAGGAGATCCTGACGGATCCGTCTTACCGCGGTCAGACCGTTCTCCTGACCCAGCCACACATCGGCAACTACGGCGTCAACAGCGAGGACGAGGAGTCGACGCGGATCTGGCTCTCGGGCCTGATCGTGCGGGAGGCCTGCAAGCGCGCGAGCAACTTCCGCAGCGCGGCCGAACTCAGCGACTACCTGATCCAACACGAGACGCCAGGGATCGAGCGCGTCGACACGCGCATGATCGTGCGCCGCGTCCGGTCCGCGGGCGCGCTGCGAGTCCTGCTGACCGAGGACATGGACACGCCGGAGGAAGAGCTCCTGGCGCGCGTCAATGCCGCACCGTCGGTCAGTGACGAGGACCATGTCCGAGCCGTGACGACCAAGCGTATCGAGCACTGGACCCGCGGCTACGAGTCCGAGTTCTCACCGCGCACCGCATTCCC
>JAGQQZ010000532.1 GCA_020425915.1 Planctomycetota bacterium
GAGGAGATCGAGAAGATCGTCGAACTGCTGGTCGAGCACCTGCGCGGGCGTCTCGCCGACCGCGAACTCTCCCTCGAACTCTCGGAGGATGCGCGCCGCCTCATCGCCGAGCGAGGTTTCGATCCGGTCTACGGTGCGCGTCCGCTGAAGCGGTTCCTGCAGCGTGAGGTCGAGACCCGAATCGGTCGCGCATTGATCGCCGGCGACGTGCCGGACGGATCGACGATCACGATCGGGGTCGAGAACGGCGAACTCGTGGTCGGACATCGGGCGCCGGTGAAGGACCCCAAGAACGCGCGGCACGCCGAACCGGTGGCATGATCGGCCCGCGCCCGGTCGTCTCGCGACGGCCGGGCTTTCGTGGGTTCGCATCCGTCGTCGACGCCCGTTCGGTTGCCTCGTAGCATCTGGCCGTGAGTTCGTCGCCGATCCGAACGCTCTTCGTGTGCATGGGGAACATCTGTCGCTCGCCGACGGCGGAGGGTGTGTTCCGCGAGTTCGTGCGACGGGCCGGGATGGTCGGGCGGATCGAGACGGACTCGTGCGGCACGATCTCGTTCCACTCGGGCAGTCCCCCCGATCCGCGTGCGCAGGCCGCAGCCCGACAGCGGGGCTACGACCTCTCGGATCTTCGCGCGCGGGCGTTATCGCCCGATGACTTCGAGCGGTTCGACTACGTGCTCGCGATGGACGCCGAGAATCTCCGATACCTCGAGGAACACTGCGCGGATCGTCACCGAGACCGCATCCGGTTGTTCCTCGACTTCGCCGGCCCGACGGTCGAGGAGTTCGAGGTGCCGGATCCGTACTACGGTGGCGACGCGGGTTTCGAGCGCGTGCTCGACCTCATCGAGGCCGGCGCGCGTGGTCTGCTGGAGCACATCCGATCGAATCAACCGTGACCAACCAGGACTGGCTGCTCGAGGTCGGCGACGCCGTCGGACCGATCACGCGGCATCAGTTGCTCAGCGCGGGCTGCCTCGGTCCGGTTCACGTCGTGTGGGCCGGCGGACGGAAGCTCGTCGCGAAGATCGACGAGTCGGCGATCGGGGGACTCGAGGTCGAAGCGGAGATGCTCCGTTACCTCGGGAGTCACTCGAACATGAACGTGCCGCAGGTGCTGCATGTGTCGCCGCGTGTTCTGGTCATGACCCACATCGAAGGGCAGACCGGGTGCAGTGGCGCCGCGGAACCGGGTGCAGCGGTCGAGCTCGCGAGATTGCACGCGATCAAGAACCCTCGTTTCGGATTCGATTTCGACACGCGGATCGGTGGGCTGGTCCAACCGAACGCCTGGAGCGATTCGTGGCTCGAGTTCTTCGCCGAACATCGACTCGTGCACATGGCGAAGCTCGCCCTGGACACCGGTCGAATCCGTCGCCGGCAGGTCCTCGCGGTCGAGCGGATTGCGCGCTCCCTCCGACAGTGGATCGCGGAGCCGAAGGAAGCTTCGCTGCTGCACGGTGACCTGTGGTCGGGGAACATCCTTTCGTCGGGTGGCCAGGTCGTCGGGTTCTTGGACCCCGCGGTCTACTTCGGACACCCCGAGGCCGAGATCGCGTTCGTGACGTTGTTCAGCACGTTCGACGACGCGTTCTTCCGGACCTACGAGGCGATGACGGTCCGCAAGCTCGACCACGGATTCTGGAACGAGCGACGCAACATCTACAACGTGTATCCGTTGCTCGTACACGTGTGCCTCGTCGGTGGGAGCTACGTCGCGGACCTGAACGAGATGCTCGATCGATACGCGTAGCCGTCCGTGGCGACCGGGCACGCAGCTAGACGACGCGACCGCCTTCGGTGAACACGAAAAGGGTCACCGGTCCTTCGTTCACGAGTTCGACTTGCATCTCGGTGCGGAATCTCCCCGTCGCGACCGGGATTCCCGATTCTCGGAGTCCGTCGACGACGCGCAGGTAGAGTCGTTCGGCTTCCCGCGGTTCGGCCGCATCGGTGAAGCTCGGTCGGTTGCCCTTGCGTACTCGACCTGCGAGGGTGAACTGACTGACGACGAGGCAGCTGCCGCCGACCTCGGCGAGCGTCTCGTCCATCGGTGTCACACCGGGGAAGAACCGCAGGGCCGCGATCTTGCGTGCCGTGGCGTCGGCATCCGCGTCGGTGTCGCCGCGCTCGACGCCCACCAACAGCAACGCGCCACGGTCGATCTCGCCGACGACCTCTCCGTCGACCGTGACTCGCGCTCGCGAGACCCGTTGCACGACCGTCTTCACGATTCGTCCGCGGCGAGCAGTTCCTCGATCGTCCGCTCGCGGATCCCCGATCGGATACCGACGCGCGGTACGGCGAGGTGGGTCGTCCCGGCGATCGCTGCGACGGAGGCATACACGATCCCAGCGGGGACGATCGTGTCGGCGCGATCCGGTCGCAGTCCGAACCGCGTCATGCGCTCCAGCTGCGGCAGCGCCGCGAGCTTGCCCGTGATCTCCTCGATCTGTGCGACGGTGCACGACAGCACATCGAGTTCGGCGCCGAGTTCATGCTCGAGCGCGACCAGCTCGACGATGGTCTCGATGTTCCCGCCGACCGCGATGCAGTGGTCGGTGACGCCTCCGAAGTCCCTGCGCATCGTGCTCTCGATCGGTTCGTAGGCGGCACGGATGGCCGACGTGAGACCGTCCCCGGTCAGCTCGTCCGCATGGCGGTCGATCTGGTTCAACAAGCGGACCGCGCCGCAGGCGAACGACTTTGCGGCCAGCACCTTGCCGTCTCGGACCCGAACGAGTTCGACGCTGCCACCGCCGAGATCCACCAGTAGGAACGACCCATGGCTGGTGTCCACGCGGGTCTGAACGGCGCAGTGCAGGAACTCGGCTTCGGTGTCGCCGGTGATCGCATGGATCTCCACGCCGGCATCGAGGCGGAGTCGCTCGAGGAACTCGGGACCGTTGCTGGCTTCGCGCACGGCGGACGTCGCGACACCCCGGATCGCGTCGACTCGGTAGCCGTCGCAGGCGACGCGGAACTCGCGCATCGAATGCACCGCCCGGCGGATGTTCTCCTCGGAGATCGCCCCGGTCGAGAAGACGTCGTCACCGAGCCGGATCGGCGTGCGCCGCTTGTCCATCGTCCGCGAGCCGTGCTCGTCGAATTCGATGATCTCGGTGCGGATCGCGTTCGAACCCATGTCGATCAATCCGGCGTGGCGCAA
>JAGQQZ010000533.1 GCA_020425915.1 Planctomycetota bacterium
AACTCGCGAAGCGCGCCGAGCGGGACGGGACCGAGACCCGCGGTGAATCTCCCGCGATGATCGCAGCGGTCGTCGACGCGGCAGCCGAGGAGATCGCGGCGCTGCCGGCGACGGCGATCCTCGACGGGCGACGAACCGTACGCGTGTGGGCTTTCGCCGGGACGTTCGCGCTCGCCGCCGGGGTCGTCCTGCTCGGTGACCTCGCGGTGACGAAGGTGTTCTTCGCGCGGTTCTTCGGTGCGGACACCGCGTATCCGCGCTCGACCTACCTGCACGTCGAGCTGCCTGAGGACAATCCGGAGGTGCGCGTCACGCTCGGCGCAGGCACCGCCGAAGTCGTGATGCCTGCTGGCGGCGACCTGCCGGTGCTCGTGTTCGCGGAAGGCTCGGAGCCGCGCGAGGTCGTGCTCCAGACCTCGGGTGGCCGCGGGATCCCGAACGAGGTCACGATGGCGCCACGCGGGGGGTCGCGATTCCGCCATGTGTTCCGACGGGTGCAGCGAGAGTTCACGTTCCACGCGCGCGGCGGCGACGACCCACTCGGCGACCGCACCGTGTCGGTCCGCGTCGTCGAGCCGCCCCGAGTCGGGACCATCACCGCTCGGGTCACCTTCCCTGAGTACACCGGCACGGATCCGATCGAGATCGTCGGCGGTGCGATCGAGGCGCTCGCTGGTTCCACGGTCGACGTGTTCGTGTCGGCGACGGCCGAGGTCGCATCGGCGCAACTGCACATGATCGACAGCGACGTGCGAATCGACCTCGCGCCACGCACGCTTCGCGACGATTCCGGCGTCAGCACTTCGTACGCCGGCACGTTCACGATCGCGGAGTCCGATCGGTACCAAGTCCTGTTCGTAGGCGCGACGGGGATCCGAAACCCCCACCCGGGAACCTATCCGATCCGCGCGGTCGAGGATCACGAGCCGATCGCACAACTCATCAGTCCGTCGAACGACGATCTCAACGTCGTCCTCCCCGGCGCGATCCTGCCGGTCCGCGTCGCGGCGACCGATGACTTCGGCATCGCCGCGATCGAGATCACCTCGACGACCGGCAAGGCGGCTCAGGACGACGGCCACGTGCAGTCGGTGCCGCTGTTCGTCGCGCCCGAGGGTGGCGCCCCGCAGGCCGAGTGTTCCGTCGGGGCGCTGCTCGAAGTCGCGTCGTTGGCGCCCGCGGCCCCCGCCGTCGGCGATGTGATCGTCGTCGGCGGTTCGGTCCGTGACATCCGCGAACCGGAACCGCAGATCGCCGAACTGGCGGAACGACACGTCCACGTGGTCGAGCCGACCGACCTCGGCCGCCGCATCTCCAGCCACTTCCGCCGGATCCGCGAAGGCGTGGAGAAGGCGCTCGAGCTGCAAGAGTCCCGGCTTTCCTTGCTTGACGAGATCCGAGCCGACGCGGTCGAGGCTGCGCGGCTACGCGACGCTCTGATCACGATCGAGGTCGGCCAGGGCCGGGTCCTGGCCGAGACCCGCCGCGTGCATCGGGAGCTGATGCGTTCGTTCGACGTGCACCTCTTCAATCGCCTCGAGGAGTCGCCGAACGCACCGAAGGTCTTGGAGTCCTACACGCGCTACTACCGCGAGAACCCTGCGGCCGAGCCGCTCGATCCTGTCTTCTATCGATCGGTCGCCGAGGGTCGTCGCGCCGGCGCGATCGGGCCGATGACCAAGACGCTCGACCCGATTCTCGGGATGATCGTCCGCACCGACGGGCTCGCGAACGACCTCGCGCCGAGCGCGGTCGACGCGATCGAGCGCGCGCAGATCGCCGGCACCGCGGCCGACCGCTCCACCGAACTCGATCGGGCCAGCCAGCTTCAGTCCCGGATCGTCGAGGACCTACGGGAACTCCGCGGCCAACTCGACGAATGGAACGAGTTCCAGGACGTGATCACGCAGACCCGCGCGATCCGTGACAAGCAGAAGGACATCCGCAGCCGCACCGAGTCGTTGCAGCGAGGTGACAAATGAGAGCCACCGCATGGATCCCGATTCTCGTCGGCCTGTCGATCGCACCCGTGGCGACGTCGCAGCAGCCGACTCCCGAGCGGATCACTCGCGAGCAGGACGAGGTCCTGCGCAAGGTGGAGCGGCTGCGACAGCTCATGACCCGCCTCCTCGAGCGATACGACCGGGACGGGAAGTCGGAGCAGGCAGAGTTGCTGCGCCGAGGGCTTTCGCACCTCGAGCAGTCGCAACTGTTCAAGGCCGCTTCGTCGATCCAGACCGAGCTCGACAACGGCGCCCTCGACGATGTCGTGCGTGACCAGGCAGCGGTCGTCACGGGGCTCGAGCAACTGCTCGACATCCTGCTGGATCGTCAGTCGCTCGAGAATCTCGACCAACAGATCGAGGCCACCCAGGCGATGATCGCGCGCGCCGACGAGTTGCTCCGCCGACAGCGCGAGCTGCGCGACCAGGCCAACGACGCCCGCGATTCCCGCCAATCGAACACGGAACGCAACCTGCTCGAAGAACTCCGCACGCTCGCGACCGAACAACGGGCCGAGAGCGAGGAGACCGAACGGCAGGCCGGCCTCCGGATGCCGACGCTGGAATCCGCGCTGTCTCGGATCCAGCAACTGATCGGGTCCCAGGCCGCCCTCGAGGAGGCCGCTCGGAGCCAGCTCGCGGGGGAGCGACCGGCTTCTGCGGAACGCGGCTTCGAACTCGGCGCGCTCGAGAACGAACAGCGTGAGCTCATGGCAGGCCGTGACGCCGCCCGCGACCTCGAGCGGGTCGCCAGCGCCGCAAACGACCTGGAGGAAGCCGTCCGCAACGACGACGCCGAGCGAGTCCAGGAAGCGCACGATCGCCTGCGGGCGCGCCTGGAGTCCCAGACCGCGAACCCCGATGCCTCCCCCGCGACGCGTGTGAAGTTCGGCGAACAGCTCACGCGACTCGAGGGGACGTCCGCTCGCCCGTCCGACGAGGCCGCTCGGAAGGAGCTGCTCGATGCGGCATCGGCCGTCCGCGAAAGCGCCGAAGGAGCCGCGAAGTCGGCGTCGGCGGCGCTCGATCGAAAGCAACAGGAACTCGCCGAGCGGTCCCGCCGCGAAGCTGAGCAGCATCGCGCCGACGGCGAGGAAGAGTCTCGCCCGGACTCAGTCGGGCGCGGACTCGAACAGGCCGCCGAGGCGATGGACTCGGCGCTGAACGCCGGCGAGGAAGGCGACTCGCAGCGCGTCATGTCGGAAACGTCGTCCGCGCTGCGACGCCTCGCCGAAGCCCGGCGAGCCCATCGTGACGCGAATCCCACGGCCCGGAAGCGCGCCGAGCGGATGGCTGCGGGCGCCGACGAGACGGCGCGCGACCTGCGTGACTCGCGCCTCGCTGGCGACGCCGAGCTCCAGGCTGCGAACGCGCTCGAGTCCGCCGAACAGGCGCTTCGATCCGTCGGCCAACAGCTCGGTTCCGACGAGGAAGGAAGCCGTGCGAACTCCGAGAGCGTCGAGTCGGGACTCCAAGCGTCGTCGGAAGCGTTGCAGTCCGCCCTCGAGGCGATCCAGTCGGCGATGAACGATGCCACCGCAGGTCGCAGCGAGTCGCTCGACGCCGCACGAGACCGGCAACGCGAGCTCCGCGAACGGGCGGCGACGGCCAAGCAACAGATCGAGGACGCAGAACGCGCCGGCGATCTGTCACCCGAGCAGGCCCGCGCCGCGAACGAGTCGGTCGACTCGGCGATGAAGTCGATGGAGCGCGCCGAGCAGCAGCTCGAGTCGGGTCAGCCCAGCCACGCATCGGGCTCCCAGTCGAACGCGGCGGACGCACTCGACCAGGCCCAGCGCGGCATCGAACGAAACCGGCCGCTGAGCGATCAGGAGCGCGAACGCCTCAAGGAGGTCGCCGAGCAGCAGAAGCAGCTCGAGGAGGACATCATCCAGCTCGCGAAGCTCGCCCAGGAACGCGAGAACCGACGCGCCCAGAACGCCCTCGAGGAGGCCGCCCAGTCGGCGTCTCGCGCTGCCGAGGAGCTCGAAGCCGGGGAGCCGCAGGAGGCCGACGAACAGCAGCAGCGCGCCGAGGACAAGCTCGAGGAGGCTCGTCAGGAGCTCGAGCGCGAGCGCGACCGCTACATGGACCTGCGGCAGGAAGAGCTCCTGTTCAAGATCGCGTCCGAGCTGCAGCAGTTCCTCGACTCCCAGCTCGAACTCACGGCAGCCACCGAGGACGCCGGCAAGCAGCTCGAAGAGCACGGTCGATTGAGCCGACCGGCTCGTCGTCAGCTCAACCAGGTCGCCGAACAGGAGAGCGAGTTGGCGGCCCGACTCGATTTCATCCTGCAGGCCCTCGTCGAAGAAGGCGTCCTCGTGTTCTCCCACGCGATCTCCTCGAACGTCGAGGACCTCGAACAGGTGATCTCCCGGCTGAGCGGTCGCCGCCCGGATCCGGGACCGTTCACGGTCCTGCTCCAGAAGGACGTCGAGGACCGGACGCGGAAACTCATCGAGGCGCTGCAACGCGAGCAGCAACGACGCGAGGAGCAACGCCAACAAGGGCAGCAGAACGAGAACCAGTTCGGCCAGCAGAAGGAACCGCTGGTTCCGGTGCTCGCCGAGCTCAAGATGCTGCGTCAGATGGAGGAGGACATGCAAGCCCGCACCCGCGAGCTCGATCGACTCCTCGCGACCGGCGGCGATGAGGTGTCCGACTTCGACATCGCGATGTCCGAACGCATCGCGCACCAGCACGGCGCGATCACCGAGCTGTTCCAGCAGATCAAGGCACGGATCGAGAAGTCGCTCGAGCCGCCGCAGGACGAAACGGACCTGTTCGGCGGCGAAGAGGAGGAAGGCAAATGAGACCCTTGCTGTGCACGATCGTCCTCGGCCTGATCTGCGCGAGCCCAGCGCTCACGCAGATCGACCCGAAGGACAACATCAAGAAGATCCTCGAGACGATCGACGAGGAGTTGAAGGAGATCGATCGCCTGCTGCTACGCCCGAACGCCCCCGACGCGTCGTCGCGCAGCACCGAGCAGATGCGGAAACGCGTCCAGGAATCGCATGGGTCCCAGGAACGAGTCGTGCGCGGGATCGACGAGTTGATCCAGCAACTCCAACAAATGCAGAGCGGGCAGGGCGGCAGCTCCCAGGAGGACGAGCAACAACGTCAGCAACAAGGGCAGCCCGAAGATCAGGAGCAGACGCAGCGCCAGGAGAACCAGACGCAGGCTCCGCCGTCGGATGCTCCGCAGCCGGGCCAACAGGGCCAGGAGAACCCCCAGGATCGGCCGACGCCGACCCAGAACTCACAGACCGGTCAGCTACCGGAGAGCGGCGAGGAGCGGCACGTGCGCGAAGCCGACCGCGCCAGGTGGGGAAACCTGCCGTTGTACGACCTCGGGCGCCACTCCCGCGGCGGTCTGCCCGAAGTGCCGGAGAAGTATCGGCGCCTACTCGAGGCCTACCAGAAGGCCAATCAGAAGGTCCGACGCGACCCGCGCTGATCGTTGTCACGCCGACGCCGGATCGCGATCGCGCTGGCGATCGGCTCGCTGATGTCGTTCGGGTTGCTGGAGCTCGTGCTCCGCGTCGTCTTCGTCGACGACGGCGTGCTGCTCGGCGGCCGTCCGCTCCCCCCGTTCGGCGCGACGACGAATCCGGAACAACGCGAGTGGGTCGCGCGATGGCGCGAGGGCCTGCGAACGGACGAACCGTACGACGGCGCCGCCGAGTTCCGGATGGACCTCGGCTGGTCGATGCGGCCGAGCGCGCGCGAAGGCAGTGTCCGAACCAACGCACTCGGGGCGCGAGGTTCGCGCGAGTACCCCCCTCGACCGCCGAACGGCACGCTGCGCATCGCATGCTTCGGCGATTCGTTCACCTGGTGTGACGAGGTCGATTACGAGGAGTCGTGGCCGTACCGAGTGGAATTCGCGACGGAGAACGTCGAGGCGATCAACTTCGGCGTGGGTGGGTACGGGACCGATCAGGCGTGGCTGCGCTATCGGGCGGACGGGCGCGATCTCGGCGCCCACGTCGTCGTGATCGGCATCATGCTCGAGGACATCGGGCGCAACGTGAATCGCTACCGGCCTTGGTACTACCCGGTGACCCCGGTCGCGTTCGCCAAGCCGAGGTTCCGCCTCGACGAACGGGACCACCTCGTGCTCGTGCCCCTGCCGTTCCGTTCGTTCGGGGACTACCTCGACAGCATCGCGGACGGCACGGTCCTCGACTCGCTACGAGAACACGAACACTGGTTCGGCCCCCGACCGTTCGGCGCAGGGCTCGTGACCGTTCGCCTCGCGAGCGCTCCGTTCGCCTACGCGGCGCGCGATCACGCGCACCTGTGGCTCGACCGGTCGAGCGAGCCGTATCGCGTGACGCTCGCGATCCTCGAGGCGTTCCACCACGAGGCGATCGCGGATGGTGCGCGCCTCGCGCCGGTCGTCGTATTCCCGACGCGCGACGATCTGGCGTCGCGGATCTCCTCGGGACGCTCGTACTGGCAGGGCGGTCTCGACGCGCTTCGCTCTCGCGGCGTCCCGACGCTCGACGTCACCGAGGCGCTCGTCGCCGCGTGCGGAATCGAGGGACCCGATCCGGATCGAGTGTTCGCCGGCGGCCACCTCGATGCCCTCGGCAACGAGATCGTCGCGCGCACGATCCTAGACTGGCTCGAGCGCGAGCTGCCCCAGGTCGGCAACACTCCGGTGATCGGACGCCGCTATTGACATCCGAGGCGCGCGGCTACGATTCGCGCG
>JAGQQZ010000534.1 GCA_020425915.1 Planctomycetota bacterium
CCCGTGAGACTCCCTGGACTCGGGATCCTCGCGAACTTCCGGCGCGGCTTCGGGTTGTTGCTCGAACGCCGTGGCCAGGTGCTCCGTGGCGCCGCATGCATGCCGATCTCGGCATTGCTCGTGCTCTGGATGGCGCAACTGCTCGGCGAGATCGTCGATTCGATCCGCGCGGCCGGCGGCGCAGGAGACGCCGCGGCCTCGCTCGGCTCGAGCTGCCTGCTGCTCGCCGGGCTCGCGGCAGGAGACGCCGTCCTCCGGTTCTTCGGGCGACACCAACTGATCAACGCCTCGCGGCACATGGAGGCGCGGCTGAAGTCGGATCTGCAGGCTCACATCGGCAGGTTGCCGATCGCCTGGTTCGACCGCGCACGAACCGGCGATCTCCTGAGCCGGCTGACGCAGGACGTCGAGCTGATCCGATTCGTCACGGGACCGACTCTGTTGTACGGCCTGTCGGCGATCGTGGTCGTGCCCGGTGGCGTGTGGCTGATGTTGCAGTTCTCGCCGCTCGTCGCGCTCGCGGCGGGCGTCTCGCTCGCGGTCCTGTTGCTCGGGATCGCCGGCCTCATGCCCGGACTGCAGCGCAACAGCAAGGCCGTCCAGGAGTCGATCGCGGACATCTCGCAGCGGGCTTCGGAATCGTTCCACGGAATTCGCGTGCTGCTCGCATTCGCTCGCGGGGATCGGGCGACGGAGAGGATCCGCGAGCTCAGCGAGCACTACGTCGACTGCAACGTTCGGCTGGCGACGATTCGAGCCTGGTTCAACGTCCTCGTACACGGCTGTCGAGAGATCGTGATCCTGTCGGTGGTCGTGCTCGGCGCGGTCGAGGTCGGCCGTGGCAACCTGACGATCGGGCAGTTGCTGTCGTTCTTCGCGTTGCTCGGAGCGATGGTCTGGCCGCTGATCGCGATCGGTTGGATCGTGTCGTCCTGGCACCGCGCGGTGTCGGCGGCCGAGCGGATCGAGGAGATCTTCGCGATCGAGCCAGAACCCTCGACCGGCGAACGGCGCGAACTCCACGGCGAGATCGAGGTCCGCGGGCTCACATTCACGTATCCGGGCTCGGAGCAGCCCTCGCTGCGTGACGTGTCGTTCCGGATCCGTCCGGGGCAACGTGTCGGCGTCGTCGGACCGATCGGCTCGGGCAAGTCGACCTTGCTCGCGATCCTGCTGAGGTTCTACGACCCGCCGCGCGGCAGCGTGTTCGTGGACGGCGTCGACGTTCTCGACCTCCATCCCGCGAGTCTGCGCGAGCTCTTCGCGCTGGCCCCGCAGGATCCGTTCCTGTTCTCGGACACCCTCGTCGGCAACCTGCGATTCGGCCGTGCCGATGCGACCGACGACGAGGTCGGGCGGCTGACCGAGTTCGCGAGCTTGGAACGCGACCTCGAAGCACTCCCCGACGGGCAGAACACGCTGGTCGGAGAACGCGGCGTCACGCTGTCCGGCGGCCAGAAGCAGCGCGTCTCGCTCGCGCGCGCGCTGGCGACGGACCGCCGCGCGTTGATCCTCGACGACACGCTTTCAGCCGTCGATCACGCGACCGAGCGTCGAATCCTCGAGTCGTTGAAACGCGCGCGCGGCGGACGCACGCTGATCGCGGTCGCGCACAGACTCTCGATCGTCGAGCACTCCGATCTGATCCTCGTCCTCGAGCGGGGCAGGCTGACCGCGCAAGGAACTCACGGCGAGTTGATCGCACGACCCGGCTACTACGCGGACACCTGGCGTCGTCAGCGCGAGGAACGCGAGCTCGAGCGCGGCTGGGGGAATCGGTGAAGTTCCGCGGCTACGAAGACGAACCGCTCCGGACGCAGTTCGATCGCGTCCATCTGGCGAAGCTTTGGCCGTTCGTGCGCCCCTATCGAAGGGCTTTCGCGCTGTGCCTACTGATCCTCGTGGTGTCGTTCGGCCTCGAGTTGCTCGGGCCGTTCCTGATCCGTTGGGCGATCGATGGGCCGATCCGCCAGGCCGCCGAAACTGGGGAGCTGGACCTGGCCGACGTCGCCTGGCTCGGCGGCGTCTACCTGGCAGTCACGCTCGCCGCGACCGGACTCGGGTTCGGATACGGGATCCTCACCGCCAGGAACGGGCAGCGCGTCGTCCGCGACCTGCGCGTCCACCTGTTCTCACACCTGACGCGCCTCGGCCCACGGTTCTTCGATCAGAACCCGGCCGGTAAGCTCGTCACCCGCGTCACGAGCGACGTCGAGA
>JAGQQZ010000535.1 GCA_020425915.1 Planctomycetota bacterium
ACGGTCACTCCGCCGAGCAGCCACACCACATCTTCAGCGGCACCAAGTCGTTCGCTTCGATCGTCGCCATGCTCGCCGAGGCGGACGGGATCCTCGAACTCGACGAGCACGTCGCAGACACGATCACCGAGTGGAAGGGGGACGCCAAACGCGAGCGGATCACCGTCCGCCAGCTGCTCGACTTCACGAGCGGACTGCGCAAGATCGATGCGCGGCTCCACTCGCGCCGGACCGAGGACAAGTACGCGCTGGCCGTGTCGACGCGCGCCGTGCGCGAACCGGGTCGGCGCTTCCAGTACGGTTCGGTCCACCTGACGGTGTTCGGCGAGTTCCTGAAGCGCAAGCTCCGCGCGTTCGACGCCGAGAAGTACGCGCAGGCCGACTACGTCACGTACCTGACCGAGCGGCTCCTCGATCCGATCGGCTGCCACGTCGCGAATTGGATTCGCGATCAGGCCGGCAATCCGATGGTGCCGTACGGCGCGTTCCTGACGGCTCGGGAATGGGCCAAGTTCGGCCTGTTCCTGCTGCATCGCGGTGAGGTTCGGGGCGAGGCGCTGCTCGAGCCCGACAAGCTCTCGCGGTGTTTCGTCGGGTCGAAGGCGAACCCGAACTACGGCCTCAACTTCTGGCTCGTGAGCGAGGACGGTCGAACCACCGAGCACGTTCCAGCCGACACGATCGGTGCGTTCGGGATGTACAAGCAGAAGCTGTGGGTGATTCCGTCGCGCGATCTCGTGATCGTTCGCTTCGGCAAGACCGGAGTCCTGAGTGGGTTCCGCGACTCCGAGTTCTTCGCGCGACTGTTCGCGACTCCGGCTGCGACGACATCGCGACCGACGACCGCGTCGCTACCGTCGGAACCGGGAACCGCGGCCGAACCGGGCGCGAGCGCGGATCCGGCGCCGAAGTGACCGGACGCGCTCAGCGGCCTTGCTGCGCTGCCTGCCGACGTGCAGCCTGGCGGCGCGCGATTTCGCGACGCCGCGAATCCGACGTGCGAACCGTCGAGCCCGTTCGCGCCGCGAGGACCGTGTCGTCGGCGAGCAGGCTCGCGTCGGTGAGCAGCTGGCGCGGAATCCGGACGAGCTGACGCGTCGTCGCGTCGAGCACGAGCAGCTCGTTCTCGCGGAACGCCATGCCGGCGATCTCGGTGACTTCGAACCGCGCCAGACTCTGGTCGAACGCGAGCGAATCGACCGTCAAGTCGTAGCGATACAGCGAATCCTCGCAGCCGAGCCAGATCGTGCCACCGTCGACCGTGGTCGCGCCGGCGAGGAACTCGGCGTCGGGGATGGGGTGCCAGTCCTGGCCTTCCCCGCCGGTTTCGGGGAACGTGCCCAACTCGGATTGCTCGTTGGTGTTCGTCGCCGTGTTCATCGTGATGGGCTGCGCGATCAGCTTCCGATCGACGGCGTCCCAGGCGACGCTGTTCGTGAGTTGGATCAACGGCCGCGGGTCCTCGATGACCCAGCCCGGCACGTAGCAGAAGTGCTGGCGGATCGACCGATCGTCGAGATCGAACAGGAACCCGTCGTTCATCGCCGTGATCGCGAAGTCGCCATTCCCCATGGCCGCGATGTCGGTGAAGTCGGACTGCGGACTCACGACGTACAGCTCGCGCGCGTCGGCGACGAGCTCGAACGACTGATCGATCGGGTCGAACCGCAGGATGCCACCGCGCGCGTCGAGGTAGTAGATCTCGCCGGTGTCAGGGTCGACGGTGATCCCCGCCGGGGCCGGACCACCGACCTGGTTCGGCACCGCGGTGGTGAGGTCGACGCGGACCGGTTGGACGGCCGGATCGATCGACTCGGCGGGCGTGCTGCCGCCACCACCACAGGCGGCGACGAGGAACAGGGCGGGAAGCGGCGCGAGCTTGAGCATGTTTCCTCTCTTCTGGGGGGTGACGTCGCGTATCGTAGGGCTTGGCCCGACCGGGGTAACGAGCTACGAGAAATACGCCGGGAGAATGTCCCGACACGGCCTGCGCGGGCGTTGTCCCTGCAGTGGCCCTTCCATGACCGAGGAGTCCGAGATGACAGATCGTCATATCGTTGTGCCGACCGACCTGTCCGAGGGTTCGGCGGCTTCGTTCGCACGGGTCGGCGCGTTGGCCGCCGACCTCGGAGCCCACGTGACGTTGCTCTACGTGCTACAGGAACCGATGGCCGTGCCGTACGGCTATCCCTACGTGCCCGAGCCGACGCTCGCCGAGCGGACCGAGTACCTG
>JAGQQZ010000536.1 GCA_020425915.1 Planctomycetota bacterium
CGGCCAGCGCCTCCATCGCCTCGCGGAACGACAGACCCTCCCGCTCCATCAGGAACGTGAACTCGTCGCCGCCCTTGCCGCAACCGAAGCACTTGAAGAAGCCATCGGGGTTGACCGAGAACGACGGCGTCTTCTCGTTGTGGAACGGGCACAACCCGACCCAGTACCGGCCCTTGCGGGTCAGCGGTACATAGTTCTGGATCAACTCGACGATGTCCGTCGCTTGCTTGATCTTGAGCTTGGCTTCCTCGAATCGATCCATCACGCGGGCGCGGATCCGGCCGCACCGGGGGCCGGAGATCAGCTTCGGAGCCACATTCGCCCAGCTCGCTCGACGGGCCGTGCCCGGATGGGTTTCGAGGGGTGGAAGGCGCGCAGAAGTCGGACGCGGCAGACTAGGCGGCGGATCGCCAGATTCAACCGGGATTTTCGCCGTGCTGGCTCGCCAGCGCGAACAGGTCCAGGAACTCCTCCGCCGTACACTGCTCGGCCCGTCGCCGGCCGAATTCCTCGGCGACGGCCGCTGGGAGCCTCACGCCCGATCGACCGAACGCGTGCCGCAAGGTCTTGCGACGGGAGGCGAACATCGCGCGGACGAATTCGGCAAAACCGCTCGGGAGTGGTCGCCGGACGTCGATCCGGACGAGCGCCGAATCCACGTTGGGCCGTGGCCGGAACACCTCCCGCCCGATCGGACGCACGAGTTCCACCGGGCCACACGCCTGGGACAGGACCGACAGACCGCCGTAGTCACGCGAACCCGGCGCCGCTGCGAGCCGATCGGCGAGCTCTCGCTGGACGACGATGACGGCCAGCCGGAGGGTCAACTCGGTGGAGGCGAGCGCCGCCGCGAGGAACCGGCCGGACACGGCGTACGGCAGGTTCGCGACGAGCTTGATCGGACCGAGATCCACCGCCGCGGCCGTCACCGCGGCGACCAGCTCCCCCGACAGCCCGTCACCCTCCAGCGCATCCGCATGGACGAACTCGACCCGTTGGGCGTCCTCCCACCGCACGACGTCGTCTCGCAGAATCGCGAGCAGTCGGTCGTCGATCTCGACCGCGACGACTCGGCCGGCGCGCGTGACCAATTCGCGCGTGAGGAACCCGAGCCCGGCCCCGACCTCGAGCACGAGGTCGCTCCGCTCCAACTCCGCGGCGTCGGCGATCGCCCGGTGCAGCGACGGGTCGAGCAGGAAGTTCTGCCCGAAGCGTCGCGACGGCCGGAAACCGTGCGCCTCCATGATCGCGCGGTATTCCGCGAACGAGGGACGACTCACACTCCGAGTTCCTCGCGAAGGATCCGCGACACGGCACCCGCGTCCGTGTTCGTGACGCGCGGCCACGCCTCCAGGAGCACGTCGGCGTGGCGCGACGCGAACTCCCGCAGCAGCGCCTCGCCGTTCGGATCCGGCACCTCCTCACAAGCGCAGAGCGCGCGCAGGAGCTCTACCGCACCCGCCGCGACGCGAATCCCGATCAACGACCCACGCTCCCGCGGCAGCACCCGCGATTCGCGCAGCGGCCGGCGCGCGGTCGGCATCGGATCTGCGGCACCGCACGTGACGAGCCGCGGCACGCTGGCCGACTCCGCCTGGACGACCATCCAAGCCGGCAGTGGAACGCCCGGAACCCACAGCAGCCTGAGCGCGGGATGCGACGCGACCACGCCCAGGCGCCAGCCGATCGACGAGGCGTCCGTGTCGATGGGTTCGGCGTATCCGTCCCAGTCGACGTCGACCGACTCGGTCCACTCGCCGGCGTTGCCGATCAGGTCGTACGGCCCCCCGCTCTGGCGCGCCGACTCGAACATGCCCACCGGAGTCAGGCGATGGAACCCGAGTTCGGCCGAGTTGGCGTACGCCGTGCGGCTGAGGTTCCCCCAAGGCAAGGCGTAGCTTCCGCCTGCGGTCGCCGCGAACTGCCACTCGCTCCATCGTGGCAGGCGTCCGAAGCGCCAGCGCGCGAACGATCGAGCTTCGTCGAGCGTCAGCCCGACGACAGGGAACGCCGGATCGACCGCCCCACCGACCTCGCCGACCCATCGGTCGAGGAAGGCCTCGGTCGACGCATCGGGCGCGCCGATCGCTCGGCGATAGGCCCGCCAATCGGCCTGCGTCGACTCGAAGAGGTCGAGGAAGAACCCGTCCTCGACGCGGTCGAACCAGACGAGATCACGCAGGATCCCGAACCGACTCGCGCGCACCGAAGGATCCGGTTCGACCGGCTGCGAGCAGCCCGAACCGAACCAGGCCAGCAGAGCCACGAGTCCGGCGCGCCAGGTCGGGGGTCCCTCGGCGGCGCGCCGCGCGCCGCGTCCGAACGCGACACTCCGACGAGCGGTCACGCCCTCAGTGGTCGAGCAGCAGGATCTCGACCCGACGGTTCGCCGCCTTCGACGCGTTGTCATCACCGGGCTGGATCGGGCGATGCTCGCCGTAACCACCGACGGCCACCCGATCGGCCGGGAA
>JAGQQZ010000042.1 GCA_020425915.1 Planctomycetota bacterium
ACTACAACCGGAACTGTCTGTCGCTGCGCCAACGAGAGTTCGCGACGCCCGAGCAGCGTCGGCGCTTCGCGGCGTGGATCAAGAAACGACTCCGTCGCGAGGCCGGCCGACTCGAGCACGTCGACGTTCCGACCAGCGGCGAGTCGTTCACGACGACCGAGTTCAACGCGCTCGACTTCCTGTCGACCGACGAGATCCGGGAACGCCACATCGAACGCGTGTTCGGGCATCGCGTGCTGCGCCTCGTTCGTGCGGAGCGCCGTGCGATGATCCGAGAACTGTTCGGTACCAAGCCGCTCCACCTCGAGCCACGATCGGAGCGGACCCTCAACGTGTACGCGTTCTATTGGCGGCGCTTGTCGGGTGGACGGGTGTTCCTCGCGCCGCTGCACGTGTTGGGACTCGTGTTCCGCGGTGTTCGCCGCACGATCGGCAAGACCCGCGAGATCATCCGCGAGATCGTTGCGCCCGAACGTGCGGTCGAAGAGCGAATCAGCGGGACCGCGCCGTTCGCGGTCGCGCTGCGCAAGATCCACCGGATGAAGGCTCCGGCGCTGATCGAGGCGATGCGGCTACGGGTCGAGTTCGACCCTGCGTACAGCGGTGCCCCCGTCGGCTGGTCCGGTGAGCCGCGGCTCGAGGGGATCGCCGAGTTCGAACGGGATCTCGAGTTCCTCGGGCTGCACGAGCGTGAGCGTGAGGAGATCCAGGACCTCGCCGAGCGGAATCGACGCCGGGTCGAGGAGTTGCACGAGTTCATGCACGCGAACGAGGTGGACTTCGATGAAGACGATCCGGATCTTCGCCGGCGTGGCGAACGCGCGGTGACCGTGTCCTTCATGACCGACTACGACGACATCCGCACCCTTGCGCGTGCCGAGCTGTGGCTCGAGGCGGCCCTCGTCCGGATGGAAGCGCGGGACTGCCGGATCCCTCGTTGCACGATCCGTCGCCTGTTCGCATGGCTGGGGCGTGGTCTGGCTCGGCACCCGGTCGATCGGTGGGTCGACACGTGCCTTGGCAATCGGTCGGTCAGCCGGCGTGGACGAGCGAACTTCAAGCGAGCATGGCACGCGGGCGACCGTGTGGTGCGACGCACGGTGCGCGCCTGGATCGCGCTGCCGGTCGGGGCGGGTCCGCGTGGCGTCGCGCTCGAGCGAATCCGGGCTGCGTATCGTGCGCGCGACGAGGTCAGTCGCGAGTTGACTTCGCTGCGCGCGATCCAGTCGCTCTCTGTCCTCGAGGTCCGCAACTACCGACGGCTCGTGTTCGACCTCGGCGGCTATGCGGAGGATGGTGAGTCGCGCGAAGTGGCGGAGGCGTTGCCGTGAGCGAGATCATGCCGAGACGGACGTGGCTGTGGATGATCGGTGTTGCGTTCCTGTGGCGCGCGTTCGTGTCGCTGCTGACTCCGGTGCCGGCCGAGGACGGCGTGAACTACCTGTGGATGGCACAGCGGTTCGCCGAGAACGACGTGGCCGCGGCGTTGAGCGAGGTGTTCCCGCCGCTGTGGTCGCTCGCGATCGCGCCGTTCGTGGCGCTGGGCATCGATCCGTTCCGCGCGGGTCAGTTCGTCGCCGCGGTGTGCGGCGCGTTGACGCTCGTCCCGGTCGTCAGGGTCACGGCGATCCTGTGCCCCGCGGCCGTGCGAGCCGCGGCCTGGTTCGTGATCTTCGCGCCGTTGCCCACCCGGCTCGGCGCCGAGGTCTACACCGAACCGATGTTCCACCTCGTCGCGGGACTCGCGACTTGGAACGCGATGCGCGGTCGTCCGGTGGAGGCCGGGATGTGGAGCGGGTTCGCGACGTGGGTCCGGCCGGAGGGGATCCTGGTCGCGGTGGCGTTCGCCATCGTCGAACGCCGTGCGGCGCTCCGTCTGCTGCTCAGCGCCGCGATCCCCGTGCTCGCGCTCGGTCTCTGGCGGCAGCGCGCGGTCGGCGAGTTCATCGTGTTCCCGAAGGCGAGCTTCAACGCGGACCGGCTGTGGGACGAAGTGCCGGGCCTGCTCGACTTCACGTGGCACTGGTTGGGCAACGCGGTCGAGATTCCCTGGTTGTGGTGTGAGGCGTTCGCGGTCGTCGGCGTCCTCGCCGTGCTCGGGATGTTCCGTGGACGCTCCCGTGGTTCGCGACCACTCACGATCATGATCGCGCTCGGGATCGTGCTGATCTGTGGCTTCCTCCCACGACGCCGTTTCCTCGTCTCGTGGTTCGTCGCCGTCGTGCCGCTCGCGGCGATGGCACTGCGCTCGCTCGGTCGACCGCGGGATGCCGTGTTCATCCTCGCGATGCTCGCGAACATCCTGTTGAGCTTGCGGATCCAGGAACCGAACCGGATCGCCGAACGACGGGTCGGCGAGTACCTCGGCGAACAGCTCGCGCCCGGCGACCTCGTCGCAGGTGACATGACCCGCGTGCTCTGGTTCGCGGGGCGCCGACCGCTGCCGCCGAAACACTTCACCGCCGACGAGCTCATCGAGCGCGCGCGGCTGCCACGAGTTCGATTCGTGGTGCTCGGTGCGCGCCGTGAGGTGACCGCGGAGGTGGTGGA
>JAGQQZ010000537.1 GCA_020425915.1 Planctomycetota bacterium
GAGAGCTTCCCCCCGGTCGCGCGCGCCGACGCGCGCGTCTTGGTCCTCGGATCGATGCCGAGTCGCAAGTCGCTCGCCGCGGCGCAGTACTACGCCCACCCCCAGAACCGCTTCTGGCCGATCATGGGCGAGCTGTTCGGTGCAGGCCGCGAACTCCCGTACGCCGAGCGGCTCGCGATCCTGCAGGAGCACCATATCGCACTCTGGGACTCGGCACGCCGATGCCGGCGCGACCTCAGCGCGGACGCCACGATGCGCGACGTCGAGCCGAACGACGTGGCGGGGCTGCTGACACGGTGTCCGGGCATCCACACCGTGTGCTGCAACGGCCGCAAGGCCGAGGAGCTGTTCCGTCGACTCGTCCTGCCGACGCTAGACGCCGCCGAGCAACTGGAGATCCACTACCTCCCCTCGACCAGCCCGGCGCACGCATCGCTGGACGCGGCGGCGAAGCTCCGGAAGTGGTGCGTCGTCGCGGAGCGCGCCGCGCGCTGACGCGGGTCAGGCCTTGGCCTTCGGATCGTCTTCGTAGAACTGGTCCGACTCGGTCGAACCGTCGAGCGCCGTCGTCGACGACTGACCCTGCGAGACGGCCTGCGTGACCGCGTCGAAGTAGCCGGTACCGACCTCGCGCTGGTGGCGGGTGGCGGTGTAGCCCATGGCTTCGCTCGCGAACTCGGCCTGCTGCAGCTCCGAGTAGGCCGCCATACCGCGGTCGCGGTAGTCGTGCGCCAGCGAGAACATGCTGTGGTTGAGCGCGTGGAATCCGGCCAGCGTCACGAACTGGAACTTGTAGCCCATCGCACCGAGCTCGCGCTGGAACTTGGCGATCGTGGCGTCGTCGAGCTTCTGCTTCCAGTTGAACGAGGGCGAGCAGTTGTAGGCCAGGAGCTGGTTCGGGAACTCCGCTCGGATCGCGTCGGCGAACTTCTTCGCCTGCGCGAGGTCCGGGGTCGAGGTCTCGCACCAGACGAGGTCGGCGTACGGCGCGTACGACAGGCCGCGCGCGATGGCTTGGTCGACGCCCGGCTTCGTGCGGAAGAAGCCCTCCGACGTCCGCTCACCGGTGAGGAACTCGTGGTCTCGCTCGTCGACGTCGCTGGTGATCAACGCCGCGGCGTCGGCATCCGTCCGCGCGACGAGGATCGTCGGCACGTTCATGACGTCGGCCGCGAGGCGCGCGGCGTTCAGCGTGCGGACGAAGGTCTGGGTCGGCACGAGGACCTTGCCGCCGAGGTGGCCACACTTCTTCTCCGACGCGAGCTGGTCCTCGAAGTGCACACCGGCCGCTCCCGACTGGATCATGCCCTTCATGAGCTCGAACGCGTTCAGCGGTCCGCCGAACCCGGCTTCCGCGTCGGCGATGATCGGCGCGAACCAGTAGGTCGAGTCGTCACCTTCGAGGTGTGCGATCTGATCGGCGCGCTGCAGCGCCTGATTGATCCGCTGCACGACGTGCGGCACCGAGTTGGCCGGGTACAGGCTCTGATCGGGATACATCTGCCCGGCCAAGTTGGCGTCGGCCGCGACCTGCCAACCGCTCAGGTAGATCGCCTTCAGCCCGGCCTTGACCATCTGCACGGCCTGATTCCCGGTCAATGCGCCGAGCGCGTTGACGTAGTCATCCGTGTTCAACAGCTCCCAGAGGCGCACGGCACCGACCTCGGCGAGGGTGTGGCGAATCGTCAGAGAGCCGCGCAGCTTCGCCACTTCGGCGGGCGAGTAGTCGCGCTTCACACCGTCCCATCGCTTGGCGGCGGCAGCGCTCGTGGAGGAGTCGTAGTCGAGGTAGTCGGTCATCGCAGTCAGCTTGGATTCAGATCCGGTCGTAGGCGCGGCTCGTCAGGAACTCCGGAAGCTCCTCGGCGAACATCATCTCGTTGAACAGGTCGCGGGCGACGTCGAAGCACCCCGCGTCGAATCGGTCCGCACCGAGCTCCACGCGAATGCGGTCGAGCTCCTCGGCGAACACGGACTCGACGAGCGTTCGATCGACGGTTCGGCCGTCGTCGAGCTTGGCACCGTGGTGGATCCACTGCCACACCTGGGTGCGCGAGATCTCGGCGGTCGCCGCGTCATCAAAAAAAATATACAGCGGGACGCAGCCGTTACCACGCAGCCAGGCTTCGAGGTACTGGACGCCGACGCGCAGGTTCTCGCGCAGCCCGCCGTCCGTGATCTTGCCCTCGGGGACCGCGAGCAGATCGGCCGCCGTGATCTCGACGTCTTCACGCAGCACGTCGAGTTGGTTCTCCCCTTGGACGATCGCGAACTCTTCGCGGGCGATCGCGACGAGGGCAGGATGCGCGACCCACGTGCCGTCGTGACCGTCGTTCGCCTCGCGCCGCTTGTCCGCTCGCACCTTCGCGAGCGCCGCATCGTTCGCGGCGGCATCGCCCTTGATCGGGATCTGCGCGGCCATCCCCCCCATCGCGTGCGCTCGCCTGCGATGGCAGGTCTTGATCAGGAGCTGGCTGTAGGAACGCAGGAAGCGCCGGTCCATCCCGACGGTCGCGCGATCGGGAACGACGAACGTCGGGTCGGCGCGGAACCGCTTGATGAAGCTGAAGATGTAGTCCCAACGGCCACAGTTCAGGCCGGCGGAGTGATCGCGCAGCTCCCAGAGGATCTCGTCCATCTCGAACGCGGCGAGGATCGTCTCGATCAGGACCGTGGCTCGGATCGTGCCGTTCGGGATTCCGAGCCCGCGCTGCGCGTGGACGAAGACGTCGTTCCAGAGTCGCGCCTCGAGGTGCGATTCGAGCTTCGGCAGGTAGAAGTACGGCCCGGAGCCGCGCGCGAGCTGTTCCTTGGCGTTGTGGAACAAGAACAGCCCGAAGTCGAACAACGAACCCGACACCGGAGCGCCGTCGACGACGAGATGCGCTTCGTCGAGGTGCCATCCGCGAGGACGCACGAACAGAACCGCCGGGTCGTCGTCGAGGGCATAGTGCTTGCCCGTCTCCGGGTGCGTGAAGTCGATCTCACGGCGCACCGCGTCGCGCAGGTGGAGTTGCCCTTCGACCATGTTCGACCAGGTCGGCGAACTCGAGTCCTCGAAGTCCGCCATGAAGACGTCAGCGCCCGAGTTGAGCGCGTTGACGATCATCTTCCGATCGACCGGACCGGTGATCTCGACCTTGCGGCACCGGATGTCCGCGGGGATCTCCGCGACTCGCCACTCGCTCGTGCGTCGGTCCGCGGTCTGCGCCAGGAAGTCCGGGCGCTCGCCCGCATCGAGCCGTTTCTGCCGCTCGACGCGCTGCGCCAGCAGGTCGCGACGGCGCGCACCGAACTCCCGCTGCAGCGACGCCACGAACTCGAGCGCCGGACGGGTCAGGATCGACTCGTAGTCGGCGCCGCTCGCGCCGGTGATCTGGACGCCGGAGGGGCAGTCGATCGTGGGGTGGGGATCGGTCATCGGGGGCCTTCGTCGA
>JAGQQZ010000538.1 GCA_020425915.1 Planctomycetota bacterium
GACCCCTGTCGCGGCGGTACGAACGAGCTTCGATGATCCGTGAGCTCTCGACTGGATTCGTGGCGACGCAGGGTCCGCGCGCGCCTCGAACGGAGACCGACATCGTCATCGCGGACCTCGAACTCGAATCCGTGCCCGACGTCACCCTCGCGAGTCTCGAGGGCACGCCGACGATCCGATAACTCGAAAGACGTGTCTGTCCAGGCGATCAACCCCGACTCCGCTACCAAGCTCCGCGCCGTCCTGAAGGGCTCGTCCGCGAGCATGGTCGAGACCATGAGCTCGCTGCTCGGCGTCTCGATGGAGATCTCGAACACGCAGCTCGTCTGCGTCGAGCGCGACGACATCCTGAACGCGATCGACGCGGAGTGCACCGTGATCCGCGGCGCGCTCGACAAGGACTTCGCCGGCCGCCGCCTGCGGGTCCTGATGACGTCCACCGACTCGATGACGATGGCGGCGATCATGGTCACGACGCCGGAGGAGACCATCCACGAGCGACGCGAGTCCGGCATCATCGAGGACGCGGACTTCGAGGCGTTCGGTGAGCTCGCGAACATCGCGTGTTCGGGGATCGACGAGCAGCTGCGCGAGCAGATCGGCTCGAAGGTCGGCATCCGCCTCGAGGACACGGGCCGGGTGACGCCGGGATCCGATCCCGACGGGATGTTCGACGACGGGGATTACGTTGCGCTGCAGTTCCAACTCGAGATCGAGGAGTATCCGCCCTCGGTCGCGTTCATGTTGGTCGACCGCGAGACCGCCGAGGCCTGGAACGGCGGACCGCTCGAGTTCGGAGAAGCCGCGCCGGATTCGCCGCAGAGCGCCGGCTTCGGCGACCTGGTCGAGCCGGAGGTCGAACACCGCGGCACGATGGCTTGCTACCTCGCCGACCCCGAACCGTACCACCTCGTGCGCCGAGCGGGTCGTCGTGCGGGCCTCGACCTCGACAACCGACCGGTGTCGGAGGTCCCGAACCCAGCGTCCTACCGCGACAAGCTGGTCCTGATCGACGTACCGCTGCGCAACGAGCGCCGGTTTCATTGGTGCAAGCGCCTCAAGGAGTACGAACCGAGCTGCCGCGTCGTACTCATGGTCCGCCATCCCTCGCGGCAACGGATCGTCCTCGGCTTCCTGTCGAAGGCCGACATCATCGTCGGCTGGCCGCTGAGCGAGGACGACCTCGTCGAGAAGCTCAACAGCCTCTACGAACAGGTCGACGCCGAGCCGACCACCGAAGAGTGACGCTCACTCCCGCGACCGGCACTGCTTGACCACGTCGGCGGTGTCCTTCGCGGCGCTCTCGATCATCTCGACCGCCTTGCGAGCGGCCTCCGGGTCGCTGCTGGTGCGCGCGACCGCAGCCTGCGTGTAGACGACACCGATCAGGTTGTTGACCTTGTGGACGAGTTCGCGGAGTCGTTCGGCATCGGTGGTCACGCGCGGATTGTGCCGCATCGCACGGGAGCGGACCAGACGTCGTAGCCGCTCGTCGTTGTCGAACTCGACACCACACCTGTCGCGGCTCGCAACGCACCGATGTGTGCGCGGACCTCCGCACCACTACATCTTGCGCTCGGTTCCCTTGGCACGGCCCTTGCTTCTTGCGGGCAGAGGAATCGAAGTTCATGCAAGCGAATCTCAAGTGGCTGCTGCTACCCCCCGCGATCGGGCTCGTTCTGTTTCTCGGCCCGCTGCAGTCCGGCAACACCGGCACGACGTCCGGTGACGCGCCCGCCACGGTCCCCGCCGAACCCGCGCGCACCAACGTCCCGTCGATGCCGAGCGCGTGGCAGGTCAGCTCGACGCTGGTCGGCGTCCTACTGCTCGGTTTCGTCGGCATCGCCGCGCTGAAGCGCTTCCGCACCCAGCGGCCGATGACGGACGGCGACTACGTGATGCTCCGGCAGAGCCTGTCGCTGAGCCAGAAGCAGACCGTCCACGCGGTCGAGTTCGACGGCGAGGTGCTGTTGCTCGGCGAGTCCGACGGCAAGCTGTCGGTCCTGCACCGCGGCGCCGCGACTCTCGACGCAGCTCGCGACGAGGCCGAGATCCGGAGCCGGATGCTCGAAGAGGACGACCTCGACGACGGCGCGGTGCCGCGCGACATGGTGATCCCACGACCGGCACGGCCGGCCGCGCCCGCCGCCCGGCGACGCCCCGACCCGCGGGTCGCCGCCAAGCTCGCGAACTTCAAGAACCTGCTGTCGCGAGTCGGCGCGGGCTCCGCGCAATGAAGTTCCTCGTTCCGATCCTCGCGTGCGTGCTGCTCGCATGCGCGAGCCTGCGCGCCCAGGGACCCGACACCGGAACCGGTTCGGGTCTCGCGACGTCCGCGACGGACCCCGCGTCGAGTGCGGGCCCGTCGGCATCGACCGGCTCGCAGGCGCCCTTCGGACCCGCCCCCCAGTCACCGACGACGACTTCGAGCGGCAGCGGCCCGTCGTTGAGCTTCTCGCTCGCGGGCGGCTCGACGGATCGCAAGAACCTCGGCAGCGCCCTCGAGATCGTGCTGCTGATGACGCTCCTGTCGATGGCGCCGGCGCTCGTGATGACGATGACGTCGTTCACGCGGATCATCATCGTGCTCTCGTTCCTCAAGCGCGCGATGTCGATCCAGGAGCTCCCGCCGCGCATGGTCGTGACCGGCTTCGCGCTGTTCATGACGATCTTCATCATGACGCCGGTGGTCTCGGACATCTACGACTCCGCGTACGAGCCGTACGTCGCCGAGACGATCGAGTTCTCGCAGGCGGCCGAGATCGCGAGTGACCGGATGGCGGAGTTCATGCTGCGCCAGACCCGCGCCGAGGACATCGAGTTGATCCTCAGCCTCAGCAAGTCGCAGCGCCCCGCGACCCCGCAGGACGTGCCGTTCCACGTCATCGTGCCTGCGTTCATCCTGTCGGAGATCAAGACGGCCTTCCAGATGGGGTTCGTCCTGTTCCTCCCGTTCATCGCGATCGACCTCGTGATCTCCTCCATCCTGATCTCGATGGGGATGTTCACGCTGCCGCCGATCGTCGTCTCCACTCCCCTGAAGCTGCTGCTCTTCATCCTCGTCGATGGTTGGAACCTCGTCGTCGGATCGTTGGCGCAGAGCTTCGCACAAAGCTGATCTCGAGAGCGCCATGGACGAACTCACGATGATCGACCTCGGCAAGGCCACCCTGGTGACCGCGCTGATGCTCGTTGCGCCGGCCCTGTTGGTCGGCATGTTCACCGGCTTGGCCGTCAGCCTGTTCCAGACGATCACCGCACTGCAGGAGCAGACGCTCTCGATCGTCCCGAAGATGCTGGCGGTCGTGGCGACACTCCTCGTGCTGATGCCGTGGATCCTGCGCACGCTGCGGGACTTCGCGCGCACGCTGTTCTCGTCACTCGCGGACTTCGGTCCGGGTGTGCTCTGACGCAGGACGCCCCACCTTGGACGATCTCGTCGCGCTCTACGACACCCTGCCCGGCATCGCGCTGCACTTCATCCGTGCGGGCGCGTTCGTGTCGGTCGTGCCGGTGTTCGGGTCGCAGACGGAGTCCAAGATGTACCGCCTGATCCTCGCCGTCTCGATCGGTTCGATCATGTGGTGGACCGGCGGCCAGCACTCTCCCGACGTCGGGAACGTGCTCGGGCTCGGCGTCCTGGCGGTGCGCGAGGTGCTGATCGGCCTCTCGCTCGGCTTCGCGGCCCGCTCGATGATCTTCATGCTCGGCATCGCCGGCGAGGTCATCGCCCACGAGATGGGCTTCTCGATGTCGCGGATCATGAACCCGGAGACCGGCACCGCGACCACGGCGATGGCGCAGCTGTTCGAGATCATGGGCTTCATGCTGATCTTCCAGCTCGACCTGCACCACGAGCTGCTGCGGATCCTGCAACGGACCTACTCACTCGTGCCCGTCGGCGAGTCGTTCGACTTCGCGGTGGTCTACAACAACCTGGCGAACCTCGTCGCGCGCGCGATCGACTTCGGGCTGCAGTACGCGATCCCGATCTTCGGCGTGATGATCCTGCTGACCGTGACCCTCGTCGTGCTCGCGCGCGCGGTGCAGAACATCAACCTGATGGAGTTCAGCTTCGGTCTGCGGATCCTGCTCGCGTTCGTCGCGTCGATCTACTTCCTCGTCGAGGGCGAACCGTTCCTGCGCTACGTGTTCGACCAACTGCTGCTCGACGTCGGCGACTTGGTGAAGGGAGCCTGACGCGGTGTTCAAGGACGACGCAGGCAAGACCGAGAAACCCACCGCCGGGCGGCTGGCCGAGGCTTCGAACAAGGGCAACGTGCCCCTGTCGAGGGAGTTCACGATGGCGGGAACGCTGCTGATCGCGGTGTTCGTGCTCATGGGCATCGGTGACTGGCTCATGGACGTGTTCGCCGAGCTCCTGCGCTTCGGACTCGACGTCAACCTCGCGAAGCACCTGATCGAGGACTCCTCGATCGATTCGGCGATGAGCGAGATGAAGTACGCACTCATCGCGGTCGCGCCACCGTTCCTGACGCTGCTGGCGGTGTTCGTCGTCGCGACCGCGATCGCCGGCTACGGCCAGATCGGACTGAAACTCCGGCCGGAGGCGCTGAGCCTGAAGCTCGAGCGGCTCAATCCGGTCACGAACATGACCAAGCTCGTGAGCTTCAGCTCGATCATGCGGACGTTGGTGTCGGCCGCGAAGCTCGCGGCGCTCGGCAGCGTGCTCTACTTCGTGCTCGCGGCGCACATGCCGCAGTTCACGCAGATGTACGAGAACGAGTCGTTCTCCGACTCGGTCGGGATCATCGTCGACACCGCGTTCGAGATCCTGATCTGGATCTCGGTCATCGTGCTGCTCCTGTCGATCGGCGACATC
>JAGQQZ010000539.1 GCA_020425915.1 Planctomycetota bacterium
CGCGGCCGGGAACCGGCGGCGGAACAGGATCCGTTCCCACCAGTTGGGCTTGCGGAGTCGCGGGTCGTCCTTGCTCACCACGTGGCGCTTGCCGCGGCGGGTGACCAGCGCGAGGCGGCCGTCGGTGCGCACCTCCCCGACGATCCAGAGCTTGTCGACGACGTACGAGTAGTGATCGCCGTGCCGCGCGGGTGAGACGGAACGCGCCCGCGGGCCGGGGCGCGTGGTGCACTTGCCCATGCGGAAGATGACCGGATCACCGGCGCGCAGGTGCTGTTTCGTGTCGAACAACACAGCCAGTCTGCAGCATGTTGCATCCGCTGTCCAGTGCAGGCGGAGCACCCTGTCTCACACGTGCGGGGTCGTGCGCGGCGTGCGTCAGGTCTTGAACTTCCACAGCACGCGCTGGTCGGTCGATTGGAACGTGGCGATGACCGTGAACTGCGTGCGCGCCGCGAGCGGTTCCTTCGGGATCAGGGCGTAGGTGTCGGGCGGGACCCACGCCGGATTGGAGGGCGAGTCGGGCGACGTGAACACGCACTCGACCTGCTTGCCGCGGCTCGGATTGCCGACGAACAACTCCATCGTCACCTCGCCGGGAGCCGTCTCCTCGCCGCGGAGCAGCTGGAGCGTGATCGGGTAGCCCCATTCGTGGTCCCCCGCGTCGGCGACCGGCCGGCGGAGTTCGGGTGCGTAGTGCGTCGGCACCCGTTTCATGTCGGGATACGGCCAGCGCACCATGAACTCGCCGTCGGGGCGGGTCACGAGCGATCCGCAGTCGAGCACGCAGGTGTCTTCGACGTGTGCGAAGCCCACGTCGAGGATCCCGGGTCGTAGCAGATCGAGTCGGTCGTAGTAGCTCGCGAGCCACCGGTCGATGGCTGCGTCGGCGTTCTCGGCGTCGAACGCGATCAGGCAGTGCGGGCCGGCCTGCATGCCCTCGAGGCTGAACGCCGGTGAGGTCTTGTCCTGGATGTGCGCGGCGGCCCACTCGGTCGGGCGCGGTTCGAGCGAGCGCGCGTACTCGGCGACGCGGTTCGCGCCGCGCGACAGCAGACCGTGGAAGCCGAGCGACTGCTTCGGGTCCTCGCGCTGGGCGCCGGACTGCTTGCGGATCTCCACGAGGCGGTCGAGGAGTCGCTTCCGCTCCTTGAGTCGGTCGACGTCCACGCGGGCCTCGAGCGACTCGGCGAGCGACGGGGCGTCGGTGCCGATCCATCGGCGCCACTTGGCATCGAGGTCCGCGACGTCGATCGAGAACTGGCCCTCGACCAGCGCGATGCGACTCGCCGCGTCGGTGGCATCGTTCTCGTTGCACTTGCTCAGCGCTTGGTCGATCGGGCCCTGGGCACAGAGGAACCGGAGCATCTCGGTGTTCTTCAGCAGCAGGTCGCCTTGCAGGTCGCCGATTCCGCCGCACTCGAACGCCTGCTTCCAATCCGGGTCGCGACCGCGTCGGACCAGGCCGGCGATGTGGGCGCGCAACCCGGTCAGACCGGACTCGGCGCGCAGCCAGCGCGGTGTCGGCAGCGCGGCCTCGGTCGCCGCCTTGCCCTCGGGAACGTAGCGCGGCATTCGCTCGTCGAGCACCGCGAGGCAGACGTAGTTGGCGAGGCCCGCGCGCAGGAACTGCTGCGGTCGATACGACAGGTTGTTCAGCGCCTCGGCCAGCAGGTACGCGGAGAACGCGTGTGGGTCACGCGCGTGCATCACGAGGTACTCGTTGCGCGCGTCCCAGAAGAACGACGCCTTCTTCTGGTAGCTCGCTTCCTCCGCGGGCATGCGCCCGTCGCTCTGCAGGATGTCGATGAGCTTCTGGTAGCGCTCACGCGAATCGACGAGCAGGAGCTGGAACGCGCGGACGCGGAACGGCTCGACCTTGCGCGTCAGCAGCCAGTTCGCGAACGCGGCCGCGCGCGCGAAGTCGACGAGGATCTGGGCCGATTGCTGCCGGCTCATCGTCGTGTGGATCGTGATGTTCCAGCCTTCCGCGAGCGTCCCTGGTTGGCCGAGGAGCTTCTCGAGGAACGCCACGTCGCTCGTCGTCACCCGACTCGGCTGGGGGGAGAGGGCGCGCGCGCTGGCGAGCGCCTCGGCGGCTTCGACCTCGCTGTCGAGCAGCGGCTTCATCCACGGTTCGATCCAACGTCCGTGGGCCTGTTCGTGTCCGAGGACCCGGTGCGGTGCCTCGAGTCGCCGATCGAGCACGAGCAACTCACGGGCGAAGGCCTGCTGCGCTTCACCCTCGAGCGTGCCGAGCACGGGCACCAGCTTCTCGACCGCCGCGTCGAGCATGCTCACGAACTGGTCGAACTTCGCCTTGTCCGGCTTCGCCTTGAGGAAGCTCTTCTCGCAGGACTCCTGCAGGTCGCTCAGGCTCCGGTCCGGGTATCCGCAGCGGCGGAGCAGGTCGATGATCGTCCAGGTGTCGTCCTCGAGTCCTACCTTGGCGAGGCGTTCGGCGATGGCGTCGAGGCCGCGCAGCTCGGTTGCCGGAATCGCGAGATCCTGCGCAGACACGGATTGTGGCCAGAGTCCGGCGAGCGCGACGAGCAGACGGGCGGGTCGATTCATCCTTCGGGTCTCCTGGGGCCCCATCATGCGAAACCGAGGCCGCCGGCGGTGCTACCATTCCGCATGATGAACGTCTGCCTTCGAGGATTTCTTCCCGTGAGCCTGCTCGGCGCATCGCTCGCGACGTTCGCCGCGGCCCAGCAGTTGACGTTGTCGCCATCGCTGGCGACGCCGGGACAGGTCGTCACCGCGAGCTTGTTCAACGACACGGGTGGGCTCCTCGCCGTGGCCGACACCTGCGAGGCGACGCTGCTCTGGCACTCGGGGGAACTCGCCGAAGGGCTGCTGGTGCTCGGTCAAGCCTGCGACGCGCTCGTCGCGATCAGCGCGGGACAGACGCACACCTGGCAGTTCCTCGCTCCGAGCTCGCCGGGGACGTTCCTCGCGACCTTCGACCCTGCCATCGGCAATCGCGCGGTCGCCAGGCTCGACGTGACCGCGGCGTCGGCGAGTCCGCAGCAGCTCGCGTTCTTCCCGAAGGGCATCCACTTCCCGCACTCGGCGCACCAGGCCGATTTCTCGGACCCCGCGTCGCTGCCGTGGCAGCTGTCGAACGTCGGCACCGCGGCGCACACGTTCGGCCCGAACGATCGGATCGAGATCACCGTCCCTGGCGGCACGCAGGTGCTCCGCACGCTGAGCCTCGACACGCTGTTGGTCGGCGCGGGCAAGGCGGTCGACGTCTACTTGCCGATCGCGGGTCTGACGCCGGGGCCCTACACCGTGGTAGCGATCTTCCAGGATCCGGGCACCGGCGGCGAAGTCCGGACGCGCGCCGGAATCCAGCAGCGCGCCTCGCGCGTCGATTTGCACCGCATGGGCCGGCGCTCGATCGCGATCGGGGAAACCACCGAGTTCGGATTCACGCTGGCGGGGTTCCCGAC
>JAGQQZ010000540.1 GCA_020425915.1 Planctomycetota bacterium
GAGGACCGCCGCCTCCGCGTCGCCGGCCTTGTTCTCGGTCTTCGCTGCCTCGAACAGCCGCGTCGCGCGCTCGAGACGAGACTGTGCCGGCGTCCCCTGCGTGGCGCCGATCACGGCGCAGACGAACAGAATGGTCTTCACGTCGCTTCGATCCCTCGTGTGGCTACCGGACCCACCAGAGCTCAGGATAGAGCCCGAGCGGTCCGACCGAAACCGACTCGAACCGCTTGTGGAGCAATACCCGGGCGCGCGGGTAGAGCAACAGGGTCACGGGCTGTTCGCGGTGGATCCAGCGGGAGACGTCGCGCAGCCGCTCGCGGCGCAGGTTCGGTTCGCGTTCGGCCGAGGCGAGTTCGAGTAGGGCGTCGAACCGGGGATCCGAATATCCGCCGTAGCCGGCGGAGTGCTTCGAGTGGAACTTGTCGGCCGGGTCGACGACCGCCCCGTGTCCTTCGAGGTAGAGGATGCCGCCGGTGAAGTCGCCGTCGGCGAGGCGGGTCTGCAGTCGCTGCCAGGGTTCGGTGCGGATCCTCAGTTCGACGCCGCCGGCGCGGAAGTCGTCGACCGACAGTTCGAGGATCTGCTGGAACATCTCGACGCCGGAAGGCGCGAAGATCTCGACCACGGGACGCTCGGGACCAGCGGCTGCGAGCAGCTTGCGCGCGTTCTCCGGGTCGAACGGCAGCGGGCGGAGCTCGGGCGCGGCGAACTCCGAGCCGGCCCGGAACCAGCTCTGCGGAATTCGTGCGTAGCCGTTGAAGACGCGATCGCAAAGCTTCTGCCGATCGAACAGCATCGTCAGCGCGCGGCGCACGTCGGCCGAATCGAACGGCGGTCGCCGGCAACTCCAGATCACGACGAACGTCTGCTGCCGCAACTTGTCGTAGGTGAACAGCCGGTAGTTCTCCCGCAGTCGCGGCTCGCGTTCGAGCAGCGCGTCGAAGTCGTAGGACCCGGTCACGTAGTCCACGGTCTCCTGCATCGCGGCCAGCGGATTGTTGAGTGCGGGGTCGAGCAGCAGATGGATCCCGGCCAGGTTCCAAGCCATCGGATACTCCGCGCGACGCCAACAGTGTGGGTTCTGCGTCAGCGTCAGCGTGTCGCGCAGCGGCCAGTGCGCCTGGTCGCCGTGCAGGCGATAGGGGCCGGTGCCGGGTCCCGGCAAGTGCACCTGGCGCAGCAGTTCGGCGAACTCGTCAGAACCGATCGCGGGGATCGGCACGCGCTGCGCGCTCGCGAGTTCGCCGATTCTCTCGAGGAACCAGGCGCGTTGCACGACGCGGAACTGGGTCGCGATCGTGTGCCCCAGTGTTCCGTCGAACGACTCGGCGTGCAGGCGGAAGGTGTGGTCGTCGACCGGTTCGAATCGGGTGATCGATCGGGTCGCCTCGGCGACCTCGCCGGCCGCGATCCCGCGCGCCGCCGTCGCCGTGAACTCGACGTCGCGCATCGTCAGCGGCGTGCCGTCGGAGAACACCAGGTCGGGACGGAGCGTGAACTCGAAGACCGGTGCACCGTGCTCCTCGGTCTCGCGGTACGGGCCGATCGCGAGCGCCGGTCGCAACTCACCGGTGGTCGGGTCGAGGTCGAAGAGCGCGTCGTGCGTGTAGGCCAGCACGAAACGGCGTGCCACCGAGTCGATCGCACAGAACGGATTCAGCGTCGCCGGCTTCTCGACCGCGCAACGGTAGAAGCCGCCCTGTGGTCTCGGTCGCGCATGGTCGAGCTGGACCTCGACGTCCTGCAGTCCTCGCGGTTGGTCGAGTACCGTATCGGCGAGCCAGAGCAGCCCGGCGACGATCACGAGCGCCAGAATCAGCAGGCGGAACACAGGCTCGGGTGTAAGGTCATGCGCCGCCCCGAGTCTACACTCCTCGGCATGCCTCGTTCGAAGACCGCCATCGCGTTCGCCATCGTGGTCGCGCTGTGCCTCGCACAGGTCGCGTGGTGGATCGTGTTCCAGTTCCGGGAGTCGGAGCACTTCGAGGCGGCCGCCGAGGCGCTCGTCGCCGGCGACTACGATGCCGTGGCGGAGGCGCTCGGTGTCGGAGCGGACGGCGCGCCGGACGACCGTTTCCACCGGCGCCGCTTCATGTTCGCGAGCGAGGGCGTGTTCCTCGGCGTGTGCGCCGGACTCGGCGTGGTGTTCTTCTACGCGATGTTGCTGCGCGAACGGCGCGTCTACCGCGAGCGGGAGCGATTCCTCACGGGTGCGACCCACGAGTTCAAGACGCCGCTGGCGACCCTACAACTCGGGTTGCAGTCCATGCTCGACGAGCGCGTCACCGCGGAGACGCGGATGGAGTATCTCCACGCGATGCTGCAGGAGGTCAGTCGGCTCGAACGTGGGGTCGGCAATCTGCTCGCCGCCGCGGGGTTGCGCCAGTCCGTGCGGGGACTCGATCGGCCGGTCGGCGACCTGGCCGACGACATCGGCGAGGTCGTGGCGGAGTTCGAGCCGCGCTTCCGCACGGCCGGGATCGACCTCGAGGCGAGACTCGCGCCCGGTGTTCGCGTCGCCCGCGACCGAGCGGGACTCAGGCTCGTCGTGCACAACCTGCTCGACAATGCGTTGCGCTACGTGGAGCGGGGCGGGACGGTCGTCGTCCAGCTGCGGCGCGACGGTCCGGACGCCGAGCTCGTCGTCGAGGACGACGGGATCGGTATCGATCCGACCGACGCGGGGCGGATCTTCGAGCCGTTCTTTCGGGGCTCGCGCGGCCAGCACGTCGGCGGGAGCGGGCTCGGCCTGCACCTCGCGCGCGAGTTCGTGGAACAACACCGCGGCACGATCCGGTTGGTCGAGACCGACGGTCCGGGTGCGAAGTTCGTGGTCCGACTGCCGGTCGCGCGGGGCGAGTCATGACGCACTGGTGCCTGGTCGTCGAGGACGAGGCCGCGCTCGGGCGGATGATCTGCGACAACCTCTCGCTCGCGGGATACGGCGTCGAACTCGCGCGCGACGGGATCGCTGCGAGTGAGCGGTTGCAGAAGGGCGGGCTCGACATCGTCGTGCTCGACCTGATGCTGCCGGGCAAGGACGGTTTCCAGGTGCTGTCCGAGTTGCGTGACCGCGGTGACGACACGCCGGTGTTGATCCTGTCGGCGCGCGGCAGCGACGAGGATCGGATCCGTGGCCTCGAACTCCGGGCCGACGACTACCTGGCCAAGCCGTTCAACCTGAAGGAGCTGCTGCTGCGCGTCGCGGCCATCCTGCGGCGAGGATCGACGGTGCCTGCCGGCGAGGACGTGCTCGAGTTCGGTGGCAACCGCGTCGACTTCCGGTCTCGCGAAGCCACGAACACGGCCGGAGAACACCGTACGTTGACGGACAGCGAGGTGAAGTTGCTGCGGCTTCTGTCGACGAAACCCGGTGTCGTCGTGCGGCGACGCGAGGTCGTCGACATCCTGTTCGGGCCGATGACGCCGTCGACGACGCGCACGATCGACAACGTGGTCGCGAGCCTGCGCAAGCTGTTCGAGTCCGACCGGGACACACCGCGCCACTTCCACACGGTGCGTGGCGTGGGCTGGCGGTTCGAGGCCTGAGTGCGTCAGCGCCCGGCGGCGTCGTAGGCCAGCTCGAGGAGCGAGTCGAAGCCGTCGCCGGTCCGGTCGGAGAATCGCTCGCGCAGCGCGTCGCCACGGCGCATGGCCTCGTCGCGTGACAGCCCGTGGCGTCGCGCCGAGACCATGTCGTCGAGCACCGCCTGCAGGTACCCCGCCTGGTCGGTCAGCAGCTCGATGCCGCCGCGCGGACCGCTGGCTGGGACGACGACGATCTCCTTGCCGTCGAAGTCGCGCGCCAGTTCGCGCAGCACCCGGATCCAGCCGCGCAGTTCCGTTCGGTCGTCGTCGCGGATCGTCGGATGACGGTGGTTCTCGACGAGGGCGCCGACGGCGAGCACGCGCGCGGTCGAAAGGTGTGCGACGAGGTCTCCGGCGGTCCTGCCGTGCCCCTTGAAGTGACAGGTGAGGGTCTCGTCGCCGGCCTCCAGCGTCAGGCGCGAACGGAAATGCAGGTTCGCGCCGCGACCGTTGGCCGTCATCGTCTCCGACGTGGCGTCGTGTGCGATCGAGAACGCCTCCTCGGGCATCGAGACCGCGCCGCGGTGCTCGTGCGTCAGCACGAAGCACTCGGGTCGTCGCGCGTCGAGCTTCGCCAGCTCGGTTCGCACGTCGTCGTCGAAACTCGCGGCGCCGTTGCCGATGACGAGCGGACCATCCGCGCCGAGCGCGACGACGACGTTGTCCGACGCGGTGCGGAGGAGCCAGGTCCGCTCGCCGATCCGTTCGACCTCGAGGCGCGGCTCGTCCTCGGTCGCGGCCACCGAGAACAGCATGACCACGCTGGGCACGACGATGGCAGCGAACGCGCGACGCATGCCTAGCGGCCGCCGCGCGCCGGCTCGCCGGGTGGGGTCGGGGGGACGATCGGAGGAACGGTCTTGCCGGGCACGCCGAACTCGAACGCCTGCGGCGGCGGCGCGGTCGGCAGGAACTCGAGCCAGAGCGTCGTCGTGCCGACGTTCGTGTCGTCGAGGGTCGTCGTCCGGATGTGCGGGATCCGCAGGCCGTCGACGTTGCGGTAGTCGCGGAACGTCTCGGTCAGGTTGATCGTGCCGATGCCGGGGCGGTGCTGGACGGATTCGATCTTCCGCACCAGGAACGACTCGGTGTCGATGTGAATGCGCAGGCTCGTCGCGCCGTCCGTGTTCCGTTCCAGGATCGCGAAGTAGCGGTCGTCGACCGGACGCTGGGAGACGAGGCGGTAGCTCGCCGCGCCGCGTGCGGCGTCGGCCAGGAGTAACAGCGGATGGCGACGAGCGTCCTCGAGGATCTGCGCGGTCTCGGCAGGGTCGAGTTCGACGACGTTCTTGTCATCGACGAACTCGAGCGCTTCGTCGCCGCTGATGTACGTGTCGATCGTCGTCGCGAGGACCGTCCGCTTGCGACGGAACTTGCCGGTCGCGATGTCGAACAGGGTCGCCTCGCCGGCGCCGGGTCCGCGGCCGGTGCGTGTGACCGACTTGCTGACGTAGCCGGTCATCGCCAGCAGGCGTTCCTTGCCGCCGACCGCTTCGAATGCGCCAGTCAGGTAGATCTCCGCGCCCACGCGCTGGGCCTCTTCGGGCTTGGTCGAGAACGCTGCATCGGCGTTGGTCTCGAACTCGCCGATCGCCGTGACGAGCTTGCCGAGAGACTCGGCGGCCTGTCCGCCGGCGACGATGTGCAGGGGCGGTCGTTGGGCGACGACCGCGAGTGCGTCGTCGAGGTCGAGCGTGCGAACCGTGTAGCGGATCTGCTTGACCGCTCCTTCGACGACCTCGGGTTGCAGCATCGGCATGGTCAGGACGTAGCGCGACAGCGCTTCCGCCGCGAGCCGTGGCGTGCCCCATTCGCGCAGCGTGCGGAGCCTCATCCGCTCCGCGGCGTCCCGCACCTCGGTCTTGGTGAACGCGCGTTGCACGCTCGACTGGAGTCCGTCCTCGATCGCTTCGATCGCCTCGGGGATCCGCACCGATGGCACGGTGAGGTGCACGAGGATCGACTGGGTCGAGCCGTTCGACACCCACTCCACGTTCGGACGGACGCCGGTGCCGAAGCGTTCTTCGATCGTCTCTCCGATGCGACCGCTCGAACCGTTGCCGACCAGGCACTCCATCGCCAGTGAGTATCCCGTCAGGTGCGGCCCGATCGCGGCGGGCACCTCGAACACGCTCGTCAGGGTCGAGACGTTCGAGTCGTCGGTCGCCCAGTAGATCGTCGAGGGAAGCGGTGTGGGGACGGTGGGCGTGGCGGTCTGCGGTTCGAACCGCTGCAGCCACGACTGCGCCGCCAGCTTGGCTTCGTGCGCGAGGCTCGTCGGGCTGTCCCTGCCGACGACGGTCAGCGTCGCACTCGCCGGTCGATACGCGCGGTCGAGGAACACGCCGACGCGCAGCGGATCGAGGTCCTGGAGCGCCGAGAGCAGCGGCTTGGTCGGATCGAAGCTGTTCGTGACGCGGCGGAAGTTCGCCTTGGTCGGTGCCGCGCGGACGACGTCGGCGAGGTCGTGGAGCTGCAGTTGTCGCGCGGCGAGGACCTGCGCGCGGGTGGGCCGGCGTTGGATCGCGTCGAACAGTTCGCGGATGGCGCCCTTCCATTCGTCGTGCCGGACGCTGAGCGTGAAGCGCGTGACGGTGCGGTCGACGTCGACTTCGATGCGACCGCCGAGATCCTCGATGACGGTCCGCAGCGAAGGCTGCGAACTCTCCGGCCGCGCGGCTTCGAGGATCGTGCGCGCCGAGAGCGAAGCGATTCCGTCGCGATCGCCGAGCAGGTTGCGGTGCGGGATCGTCAACTGCGTGTGCGTCACGAGACCGGCGAGCGGGCCTTCGGTCTGCAGGGTCGCGACCGTCAGACCTTCCTTCGTTCCGCTGATCAGCGGCTTCGGCAGTGCCACTTCCTCGATCGGGGCCAGGCCGCCGACGACCGGGACGAGGGTGTGGCCGCCGGACGTCGTGAGGTCGTTCTCGGGACGGGTCTCGTCGATCGGTTGTTCGGGTTCCCGCGCGACGTTGGTCGGCCGGTCGATCAGCTCGTTGCTCTGCGCCTGCGAGAACCAGCAACCCGTGGTCGACAGCGAGAGCGCGAGCAAGGCGACCGAACACCGGCGGGTCATTGCTGGGCCTCCATGACGACGATCGTCCGGTAGCCGTCCGCGAACAGCTGCTGTGCCATGGCGGTGTAGTGCTTGTAGTCCATCGACGGCTTCGCCAGGTCGAGAGCCTCGACCGGGTTCCGCCCGATGACGCCGCACTCGATCGCGAGCCAGTAGGCGAGGCGCATCGGATCGGCACGGTCGAGGTCGCGCGCGTAGATCGCGCGCTGGCGGGCGCCTTCGAGTTCCGCGTAGCGAACTCGGGTCGACGCCCGGGCGAGGGCTTGGCGCAGTGGTTCGACGAGGTCGCCGGTCGTCGCGAGGCGCGGGTCCGCGCTCGTCCATGCCTCGACGAGGACGAGTCCCGGGTTGGCGCCCGCCGGGAACGGCGTCGTCGCCCGGCACTCGACGCCCGGGATCCCCGCCGCGGCGAACCACTTGGCGAGGAAGCTGGTCGGCCCGCCAGCGAACCACTCGGCGAGGATCATCAGCTCGGTCTGCCCCAGGGGCGTCGCGGACTGCAGCCCCACGGCGATCCCGCGACGCTTGCCGTCGGACAGCACGGCCATTCGTTCGCTGCTCTGGCGTCGGAGGTCGCGCTCGGGGAAGCGCCACGCGAGGTTCGACGTGATGTTGAACTGGTTCTGCAGGAACCGCTGCATCTCGTCGAGATCGAACCCCCCGGTGATGACGTGATAGCCGACGGTCGGCGCGAACATCTTGCGGTAGAGGTCGCGCGCGACGTCCTCGTTCGCGATCGGGTTGACGGCCTTCAGCCGGGCGCCGCCGCCGAAGAACGCCAGGTCGACGATCTCGGAGCGGACTCGCTCGTCATCCGTTGCGATGCGTGCGGCGCGCTCCTGCATGACCTCGTTGTACTTGGCCTGCAGGTCGCGCAGGATCGCGTTCTCACGCCGGTCCATGAGCAGGCGGGCCACCGTCGCGAACCCGGCCCGCGTCGTCGTGACGCCGACGACGACCGCATCCGGCAGTTCGCGGATCCGGAAGTCGAGGGACGGGGCGGCGCGCATCGCGCGCTGCCACGCGGTCGGGTCGCGCAACCGATCGAGGCGTCCCTTGAGTTGCTCGACGCGACGGACCAGCTCGGGTTCGAGCACACCCTTGCCGACGCCGGCCACGACCTCGCGCATCGCGGCGTCGAGTTGCAGCTGGACCTTCTGTTCCTCGTGCCAGTTCTTGGTGCCGATCGTGTCCGTGCCGGACAGCGTCGAGCGTGCGACCGCGAACGAGAGCCCGGGGAACTCGGGCGGGTCCACGAGTTCTCCCGCCGGAGTCATCGACACCCAGTGGATGATCGGGGTCGAGCTGAACGGCACGAGCAGGAATCGCGATCCGTCGGCCGTTCCGACGAGACGGGACTCGACCTGGGCCCCGGCCGTGAAGGCCAGGACCGCCGCGGCGAGGACGACGAGCGACCCCGACCGTGCGAGCGCGCGGATGCGCTGGGTCATGTTCTCAGCTTCCGATGGAGGCGGACGCTTCACCTTCTTCGCCCCGGGACGTGCGTCCACGGGTCGCGCAGATGCCGCGTTCCGAGGTGGCGACGAAATCGATGATCATCTCGGCGTGCACGTTCTCACCGGCGAATTGTCTGGCGTCGGCGATGCGCTTCTCGAGCACCCCGTCGCGCCAGAACAGCAGGCGATACACACGCTTGATCACAGCGATTTCCTCGGCGCTGAAGCCGCCTCGTTTCAAGCCTTCTTTGTTGACGCCGACGAGCCGTGCGCGGTCGCCCTGGACCATCGCGAACGGTGGGGCATCGTGCGACATCATCGCGCCGGCACCGATCATCGCGCGGGCGCCGATCCGACCGAACTGGTGGATCCCGGCCATCGCGCCGAGGATCACGTAGTCGGCGATCTGGGTGTGGCCTGCGGCCATCGCACCGTTCGTGAACACGGTGTGGCTGCCGACGACGGCATCGTGACCGATGTGGCAACCGGCCAGCAACATGTTGTGATTTCCGACGATCGTGACGCCGCCACCGAATTCGGTGCCACCGTGGACGGTCGCGCCCTCGCGGATCTCGTTGAAGTTGCCGATCCGCAACTTCCCCTGGTACCCGGGCTCGAGCCTCTTGTCCTGCGGCTGCGTACCGATGACCGCGGTCGGGAAGATGTTGCAGCCCTCGCCGATCTCGGTGTCGCCGTCGACGATGACGTGCGAGTGCAGCCGGCAACCCGGCCCGATCTTCACGTTCGGGCCGATCACGCAGTAGGGGCCTACCTGGGCGTCGGAGGCGATGCGGGCGCCGTCCTGGACGATCGCTGTGGGATGGACGTTCAGGTGCTGTTTCGTGGAGTTCAACTCGGGGTGCGGGATCACCCGAAGGCGCCTGCGACCGCATTTTGCGGTGCCGATCGCCGGCCGGCAACGCCACAGCCCGCAATTCTCCCCTGCGCCACCGATGCGCGGACGTGCACCGGTCGTTGCCATCGTGGTTTCAACCCGAGCGGCGGGGTCGGACGCTTGCGTCGGCGGGCTTTCGCGTTGAGGCTATCGCAGTCCCTCGTCCCCAGGAGTCCCTCGCGTGCCCGTCTTCAAAGGTGAATCCGTCGCTTCCGGTATCGCGCTCGGGCCGGTGTACCTGCAGGGATTCGCCGAGGAAGACTCCTATCCGCGGCGCATCGCCGCAGATCAGGTCGAGAACGAGCTCAACGGATTGCGGCAGGCCCTCGATCGGAGCCGTGACCAGATCCAGGCGCTGAAGTCGAAGCACGGCGACACGCTCAAGAAGAAGGAGCTGCGCATCTTCGACGTCCACATCGAGTACCTGCAGGACCCGATGTTCATCGACGAGATCGAGAAGCTCGTCATGAACGAGCGCTACTCGGTGCGCGCGGCGATCCGCAAGATCGTCGACGACTACGACCGGATCTTCCAACTGGTCGAGGACGACTACCTGCGGCAGCGCGCCGGCGACTTCCGCGACGTCGCGACGCGCGTGCTGCGCAACCTCGCGAGCCCCAACGGGACCGGCGGCGAGACCGCCCAGCCCGCCGACCACTACATCCTCGCGGCGCGCAAGCTGACCGTGAACGACCTGTTCAAGCTCGATCACGACCACGTCGGTGGCATCGTCGCCGAGGAGGGTGGGATCAGCTCGCACGCGGGGATCCTCGCCCGATCGATGGGGATTCCGACGATCACCGGCATCCGCGACCTGGTCGGCAAGGTCCAGAATCGCGACTTCGTGATCATCGACGCCGGGACCGGCGAGTTCCACGTCGACCCGGACGAGCGTCTGCGCGCCGAGTACGAGCGCGCCGCGTCGAAGGTCCGTTCGACGTCGTCGACGAAGGCCGTCAAAAACCGGCCGCACGCGACCCGCGATGGCGCCGCGATCCGGATCTACGCGTCGTGTGGCAGCACGTCCGAGGTCGAACTCGCCGAGCTCTACGGCATGGACGGGATCGGTCTCTACCGGACCGAGTTGATGTTCCTCGTCGACAGCCGGCTCCCCTCCGAGGACATGCTGACGCACCACTACGCCGAGGTCGCGAAGCGCCAGGGCAAGGACCGCCCGGTCGCGTTCCGGCTGCTCGACGTCGGTGGCGAGGCCGGTCTCGGCAACATCCCCGGCGAGGCGGAGCGCAACCCCGCGCTCGGGCTGCGCGGCATCCGATCGCTGTTGTTCGACGGCAAGATCCTCCGGTTGCAGGTCCGTGCGATCCTGCGGGCCAGCGCGAACAGCCCGGGTGCGGCGATCCTGGTCCCGTTCGTGACCGGGATCAGCGAGCTGCAGCGCGTCAAGGCGGCGGTCGTCGAGGAGCGACTCGAACTGCGCAAGCAGAAGATCGCGTGCGCCGAGACGATCAGGATCGCGCCGATCATCGAGGTGCCCGCGGCGGCGTTCATGCTGCACGCGTTCCTCAACGAGAGCAGCTACGTCGTCGTCGCCGTCGACGACATGCAGGCCTTGTTGCTCGCGTCCGACCGCGACAACCCGCGCGTGCGCGACTACTACGCGACGCAGCACCCGGCGTTCTTCGAGTTGATCGCGCGAATGGCGCGCGAGGCGAAGGAGCACAAGAAGGAGATCGTGCTGTTCGGTGAGGCAGCGGCGGACCTGTCGCGCCTGCCGTTCTACCTCGGTGTCGGCATCCGGGCGTTCTCGATCGCCCCGGTCAACGCCGATCGGCTCCTCGACATGTGCGGCAAGTACACGATCGACGAGTGCCGCAAGATCGCCAACCGGATCCTCGAGGCGCCGCGCTCGCTCGACGTGCAGCGGCTGTTGCTGCGCTACTCACGCCAATGATCGACCTGCGAGACTTCGAGGCGCTGACCTTCGACTGCTACGGCACGATCGTCGACTGGGAGGCCGGGATCCTCGCCGCGCTGGCGGGTCCGCGCGAGCGGTTCGCCGTCGAACTCGGCGACGAGGCCGTGCTCGCCGAGTTCGCGGCCGCCGAGTCGCAGCTCGAGGCCGAGCACCCGGGGATGCCCTACCGGCAGATCCTGCGGGGCGTGTACGAGGAGCTCGCGAGCTCGTGGTGCATCAACGCGACCGCGGCGGACACCGACGCGTTCGCCGATTCGGTCGGCCAGTGGCCGCCGTTCGACGACAGCAAGGCCACGTTGGAGTACCTCGGCCAGCACTACGTGCTCGGCATCCTCTCGAACGTCGATCGCGCCTCGTTCGCGGCGACGCGTGAGAAGCTCGGCATCGAGTTCGACGAGGTCATGACCGCCGAGGACATCGGTTCGTACAAGCCGGACCGGCGCAACTTCGAGTTCGCGATCGCGCGGATGGGGGAGCGGGGGATCGAGAAGTCGAAGATCCTGCACGTCGCGCAGAGCCTCTATCACGACCACGTCCCGGCGAAGGCGCTCGGCCTCGCGACGGTGTTCGTCGACCGCCGCGCCGGCCGGTCGGGCAGCGGCGCGGTCAAGGCGCCGGCCGTCGACGTCACGCCGGATCTGACGGTGCCCGACCTCGCGACGCTCGCGGCGATGCACCGCGAGGCGATCGCCTGAGCGAGCGGGCTGCGCGGACGCGGCGGTGGTATCGCGGACTGCGCGCTGCGCCGTGAGCGGGTTGCGGCGGTGGGAAATGCTTGGCCAAATACTCTGCTCGCGTTGACGATGCGCGATCTTCGACACCACCTCTGACCTCAGGAACCCGACCCTTGAGATTCCCTCGTCGAGAACTCGCGCTCGCGCTCGTCTGCGCCGGCATCCTCATGATGGAGATCTGCCTGACGAAGGTGTTCTCCATCGTCCTGTGGTACCACTTCGGTTTCCTCGCGGTCAGCACGGCGCTGCTCGGGTTCGCGTCGTCGGGCGTGTACCTGTCGCTCCGGCCGCGGCTCGAGGGGGACGAGGCGGACGCGCCGATCGCGTGGTCGGCGGTGCTCGCGTCGCTGATGACGATCGGGAGCCTGTGGCTCGTGACGCAGACGTCTTTCGACGTCTATTCGCTGTGGCAGGACCGCAACGTCGGGTCGTTGCTCGCGTTCGTGATCTGGGTCACCCTGCCGTTCTTCTTCCTCGGCATGGTCGTGTCCAGGACGTTGGCGGCGTTCCCGCAGCGCGCGAACATCATGTACGGCGCGGACCTGATCGGGTCGGCGCTCGGTTGCTTCGCCGCCGTCGCGCTGCTCAACAAGAACGTCTCGGGCCAGACGATGATCCTCCTGGCCGCGGCGGTCACGGCGGTCGGTGGCGTGCTGTTCGCGGGTCGGAGGTTGGTGCCGCAGATCGGTGCCGTCGTCGCGCTCGCGATTCCGGTCGCGATGCACTTGCTGGTGCACGTCGACTCGTTCGCGCCGCTGAAGTCGCCGCCGAGCAAGCCCTACTACGCGATCGAGTCGATGGACAAGATGCGGAAGTTGCAGAAGGAAGCCCTGCTGCGCCGCATCCGCGTCGGGATGAAGGACGGAACGACCATCGAGTGTGAGGTCACCGATCCCTATTCGACCAACGCGGACCAGA
>JAGQQZ010000541.1 GCA_020425915.1 Planctomycetota bacterium
GTCGGCCGCGGCCTACCGGCAGATCTGGACCGAGCGGGGGTCGCCGTTGCTCGTCCACGGCATCGCGCTGCGCGATGCGATCCGGGTCGAACTCGAGGACGAGGTGACCGCGGTCGAACTCGGCATGCGCTACGGCCAGCCCTCGATCGGCGACGCACTGCGGCGGATCTCCGCGAGCGGCGCGGACCGGCTCGTCGTCGTGCCGTTGTTCCCGCAGTACTCGATGTCGGCCTGGGCATCCGCGGTCGCCGCGGTGCAGACCGAGCTCACGAAACTGCCGGGTCTGCTCGCGCCGCGCGTCGTGCCGCCGTTCTACGCGCACGAGGCCTTCGTCGATGCGGTCGCGGCGGTGGCGCGCGCCGAGCTCGAGCGATTCGGTCCGGACCGCGTGCTGATGAGTTTCCACGGCCTGCCCGAACGACACGTGCGGCGCAGCGACTGCTCGCCCGAGCGCGACCACTGCCTGCAGGGGGACTCGTGCTGCGAGGCGATCGGCGAGGCGAACCGCTTCTGCTACCGCGCCCAGTGCTTCGCATCGGCGCGGGCGATCGCCGCTTCGCTCGGCCTGTCGGAGGGGGACTACGAGGTGGCCTTCCAGTCCCGCCTCGGCCGGTCGCCGTGGATCGAGCCCTACTCGGACGTGCGGATCCAGGAGCTGGCCCGGTCCGGCGTGAGGCGGCTCGCGGTGCTCTGTCCGTCGTTCGCGAGCGACTGCCTCGAGACCCTCGAGGAGATCGGCATTCGGGCACGGGAGGCGTTCCGAGAGGCCGGTGGTGAGGACCTTTCGCTGGTCCCGTGCGTGAACTCCGACCCCGCCTGGGTGGCCGGTCTGGCGGCGCTCGTGCGGCAAGAAATCCCCGCGCCCCCGCTTGTCGAGGGGAGCGCCCCAGGTTATGAATCGCGTTCTGAGACAGTGTCTCAACTGAGCCCCCGACGACGACCGACGAAGACATCATGACGACTGAGTGCGACCTCGGCAGCCTGGCCCCCGGAGAGAGTGCGGAGGTCGTGCGCGTGGACGGCAGCGATGCGCTGGCCGGTCGCTTGCACGCGCACGGGATCTGGCCGGGCACGACCATCTCGGTCGTGCGCCGCGCGCCGATGGGTGGGCCGATGCAGCTCAGCCTGCAGGGGTTCCGTCTCGCGCTGCGCCTCGGCGAGGCGAAGCGCGTCGTCTGTCGCCGCATCGCCGCGACGTGAACGTCACGACCCCGCCGGCGGTGACGACCGTCGCCCTCGTCGGCCGCGCGAACTCCGGCAAGACGTCGCTCGTCATGCACCTGACCGGCGCTCCGCGCCGGCCCGTGAACTTCCCGGGCAGCTCGGTCGAGTGTGTCGAGTGCCACGTGCGCTGGGGCGGACGCGAGATCCGATTCGTCGACCTGCCGGGCATCTCGTCGCTCGAAGCCGTGACCCGCGATGAACACGAGGCGGTCGGCTTCCTGCGCGGTGACTCCGCGCGCGGCGCGGCCGACGTGCTGTGCGTCGTGCTCGACGCGTCGAAGCTCAGCGTCGAGCTCAATCTGCTGCGCAGCCTGCGGAACCTCGACCAACCGATGGTCGTCGTGCTGAACAAGATCGACGTCGCCGAACGCGAAGGTCGACGGATCGACGCGGCATCGCTCGCCGCCGACCTCTGCGTGCCCGTGGTCGCGACCAACGCCTCGCGCCGCGCTGGCCTCGACGAGTTGCGGCGCGCATTGCTCGACGCCCGCGCGCCGACGCCGCTGCCGGACTTCGACCCGGTCGCGCTCGCCGCGTCCGTCACGAACGACGTCGGTCGTACGCGGCGGAGCTGGACCGATCTACTCGACTCGCTGCTGTTGCATCCGGTGCTCGGGATCCCGCTGCTCGCACTGATCGTGTTCGGGATGTTCCAACTCGTGTTCGGCGTCGCCGACCCGTTCATGGAGTGGATCGAAGCCGGACAGGAAGCGATCGGCTCCGGCATCGAGGCGATCACGAGTCCGGGCGCGCTGCGCAGCTTCCTGATCGACGGCATCGTCAACGGTGTCGGTTCGGTGCTCGTGTTCCTGCCGCAGATCGCGCTGCTGATCGCGATGGTCAGCGTGCTCGAGGCGTCGGGCTACATGGCGCGCGCGGCCTACCTGCTCGACCGCGTGCTCGGTCGGTTCGGGCTCAGCGGGCGGTCGTTCGTGCCGCTCGCGACCTCGTTCGGCTGTGCGATCCCGGGCGTCATGGCGACGCGGATCATCGACGACGAGCGCGACCGACTCGCGACGATCCTGGTCGCGCCGCTGATGTCGTGTTCGGCGCGGTTGCCGGTCTACGTCGTGTTGATCGGCGCGTTCTTCCCGCCGGCCTGGGCGGGGGTCGTGTTGTTCGGGCTCTATCTGCTGGGCATCGTCGTCGCGGTCGTCGTCGCGACCGTCGTGCGGCGGACGGTCCTGCGCGGCGGCCAGTCGATGCTCGTCATGGAACTGCCGGTCTATCACTGGCCGTCACTCGCCGTCATCGGGCGCAGCGTGACGTCGGCGTGCAAGAGCTTCGTCGTGACCGCCGGCACGATCATCTTCGCGACCGCGGTCGTGATCTGGGCCGCGAGCTACTATCCCCGGTCCGAAGCGATCGCGTCGCGGTACGAAGCGCAGCGCGACGCGATCACCGTGACCGACACCGCTGCGGTCGAGGCGCGTCTCGCCGAGATCGACCACGCCGAGATGCGCGCGCACTTCGAACAGAGTTACCTCGCGCGCGTCGGCAAGGCGGTGCAGCCCGTGTTCGCACCGCTCGGCTTCGACTGGCGCGCGACCGTCGGAGTGCTGTCCGCGTTCCCTGCGCGCGAGCTGATCGTGCCGACGTTCGGCATCCTGTTCAGCGTGCCCGACGTCGACCCGGGAGACCACAACCTCGACGCGCTCGACCACGACCCCGGCGACGGCCTGCGCCAGAAGCTGCGCAACGCGACCGACGCCGCCGGCAGCCGCGTGTTCAACCCGCTCGTCGCCCTGTCGATCATGGTCTTCTTCGCCCTGTGCAGCCAGTGCATGGCGACCCTGGGCGCCATCCGCCGCGAGACCGGCTCGTGGAAGTGGCCCGTGTTCACGTTCACCTACATGACCGTGGTCGCCTGGACCGCCTCGACCTTCGTCTTCCAGGTCGGTTCTGCGCTCGGATTCGGCCTTCGGGCCGGCTGAACTCGGCGAAGGGAATTCGTTGACCGACCCCGGGCCGGTCGGTAGGGTTCCGGCCTCGATGTCGGGGCGTGGCTCAGCCTGGTAGAGCGCTGCGTTCGGGACGCAGAGGTCGGAGGTTCAAATCCTCTCGCCCCGACACTTCTAACCCTTGCCGATAGCGTGTGATGCGCTAACACGCCCTGAACGTGGCGGTGCGGCTCTGTCTGCGAACGGGTGGATTGTCCACCCTTTTGAAACGGAGACGCACGATGAACACGGGTTCCATCCGGGGTCCGAAGCTCTGCCGGCACAAGCGATCCGGCAACGCCTACGCCAAGTTCAACGGTCGACAGGTCTGGTTCGGGCCGTACGACCACCCCGACACACACGCCGAGTTCGCGAGCTACAAGGCTCGGTGGCTGGAGAGCGGGCGACAGATTCCGGACGCCGCCGCCGAGTCCACGGTTCTCTCGGTGGGGGAGCTGATCGATCGGCACCTGGCCCAACTCAAGCGGAGACACGATGCAAGGTGGCTGGCCAACAACCTGACGCGACGCGAGTGTGCGTTCGAGCCGCTCCGAACGTTGTTCGGGAACCTGCCCGCCGGTGAGTTCGGGCCGAAGCGTCTTCGAGCCGTTCGGCAAGAGATGATCGCGCGAACGAGGAAGCCCGAGGGCGAGTCCGAGGCCGACACTCGTCCACGGCTCTGCCGCAAGGAGATCAACGAACGCGTCCGCACGATCAAGACAGCGTTCCGTTGGGCGGCATCGGAGGAGTTGATCCCCGCGTCCGTGTCGTACGCCCTGGACGCTGTCGAGGGGCTCCGCACGGGCGAGTATGGGACTCGGGAGGGCCGGGAGGTCCATCCGGTGTCCGAGGAGGTCTTCCGTGCCACCCTGCCGTTCATGGGACGACAGACGCGAGCGATCTGCGAAGTGATGTGGTGGACGGGAGCCAGACCGTCCGAGATCCTGCACCTGCGGCCGTGCGACATCGACCGAACCGGGAAGGTCTGGTCGGCGAAACTGGCCCATCACAAGACCGCGAAGCACGGGAAGCGGCGGGAGATCTTCTTCGGACCCGAGGCTCAGGCCGTGCTCAAGCCGTTCCTGCTCAGGCCGCCCGAGAAGCCACTGTTCTCGCCAGCGGAGGCGATGGAGGAGCAGAACAGGCAGAGAAGCGAAGCACGTCAGACTCCTCCGTATCCGTCCCACATGGCGAGGAACGAAGCGAAGCGGAAGGGACGAGAGTTCCGCGAGACCTACAACTCGGA
>JAGQQZ010000542.1 GCA_020425915.1 Planctomycetota bacterium
AGGTGGGCGATGTCGCGAATCCCGAACACGGCTGGGCACGCTACCCGATCGGCGTGTGGCGCGAGTTCGCCGCGCGCACCGGGCACGCCGACGGAGTCGACCTCGTGTTCGGTGGAGACGTGCCGATGGCGTCCGGATTGTCGTCTTCGGCCGCGATCGAGGTGGCGACGGTCACCGCGTTGCAGCAGTTGCACGGTGTCGAACTCTCCGGCGAGCAGGTCGCCGCGATCGCCCACGCCGCCGAGACGGATTACGTCGGACTCCAGTGCGGGATCATGGACCAGTTCGCGTCGGCGCTCGGCGAGGCCGGCCACGCGGTTCTGCTCCACTGCCACGATCGCACCTTCGAGCACGTCCCGATGGACCCGGACGCATTCGAGGTGCTCGTCGTCGACACCAAGAAACCGCGTAACCTCTCGCAGACCGAGTTCAACACCCGCGTCGCCGAGTGCGCGGCCGCGTTCGAAGTGCTGCGCGCGAAGCTCGGTCCGCTGCCGTACCTCGCGGCGTTTCCCGAGGATCGCTTGCCGGAGGCCCGGGAGGTCCTGGACGAGGTCTCCTGGCGGCGTGTCTACCACGTCGTCACCGAGATGGGGCGGGTGGCCGGCGCGGTCGAGAGCCTGCGGAGCGGTGACATCGCCCGGCTCGGCGCCCTGATCAGCGCGAGCCACGAGTCGACGCGGACCCACTACGAGGTCTCGTGCGACGAACTCGATACGGTCACGCAGGCCGCCTGCGAACACGAGCGGACGTTCGGTGCACGGTTGACCGGAGCCGGGTTCGGCGGATGTGCGTTCGCACTCGTCGAACCGGACGCCACGGGGGAAGTCGAGGACATCGTCCGAGCGCGCTATCGCGAGCGATTCGGGGTCGAACCGGGCTTCCTGCGGCTGCGGCCGGGTTCCGGACCGAGACGGCTCCGATAGCCGGATCTACCCTCGACGGGGCGCGGTCGAGGGCCGATGCTGTGCCGCGTGTACACGGTCCTGTTGGCAAGTGCGGTCGGTCTCGCCGTCTGGTGCGGAGGCGCCTACCTCGAGTGGTGGGGTTGGTTCTGGGGCTTCTTCCTCGGCCTCGTGGCGATGTTCGTGACGTTCTTCCTCGTCATGCGTCGGATGGCCGGGCGACTGCGGCCGGCGATGGAGCGGGTCAAGAAGCAGGCGGAGTCCGGCATGTTCCGCCAGGCGATGGACACGATGCGCGACCTCGTGCCGATGTCGAGGTGGGTGCCGATGCTGGCCGGCCAGATCAAGGCACAGCTCGGCGTGCTCGCACTGCAGGCCGGCGAGAAGTCCCGGGCGATCGAGTACCTCGAGCAGTCACCGAAGCGGATCGGCGAGGCCAAGATGTACCTGGCGGCGCTGCTCTACCGCGACAAGGAGACCGACCGCGCGATCACCGTGCTCGACACCGCCGCGCCGTACCAACGCAAGAGCGCGCTCTACCACAACCTCCTTGCGTGGATGCTGCAGAAGCAGAAGCGCACCGACGACGCGATCGCGCGGCTCGCGCGATTCGCCAAGAAGGACGACGGGCAGGTCACGAAGGACAACCTGCTGCGGCTGCAGAACGGCAAGAAGATGACCATGAAGCCGTTCGGCATGCAGTGGTACATGCTCGGCCTCGAGCGACCGCCGCCGAGCATGATGCAGCAGATGCAGGGTGGACCGCGCGG
>JAGQQZ010000543.1 GCA_020425915.1 Planctomycetota bacterium
ACAAGGCCGGCCACCTGGCGGCGCTCGTTGCGTACTACGGCTTCTTCTCGCTGTTCCCGCTGATGCTCGCGTTCACGTCGGTGCTCGGATTCGTCGTCCGTGATCCAGATCGACAACAGCGCTTCGCCGACGAGGCCGCCGACCAGATCCCGGTCGTGGGGGACACGATCCGCGACACCGCCGGACGGCTCGACGGGTCGACGATCGCGGTCGTGGTCGGGCTCGCGCTCGCCCTGTGGTCGGGCATGAAGATCGTCGATGCCATGCAGAACGCGCTCAACACCGTCTGGGCGGTCCCCCGCCTCGCCCGCCCGAACATCGTCGAGCGTCGCCTCCGGAGTGTTGGCATGCTGGCGCTGATCGGCGGCGGCCTGATCTGCTCGGTCGCGGCGTCGAGCATCGCCGGACGGGTCGACGTCCTGCCCGGCGGCAGTCGAATCGCGATCTGGGCGGCCAGCGCCCTGATCTCCATCGCGCTGTACCTCGTGGCCTTCCGCCTCCTCACCGACGCGTCGATCCCGTGGCGTGACGTGTGGCCGGGCGCGATCTTCGGCGGGCTCAGCTGGTGGGCGTTGCGGACGGTCGGCTCGGTGTTCATCGCCAACCAGCAGCAGAGCTCCGGTGAGGCCTACGGCCAGTTCGCCTCGATCATCGCCCTGTTCGCCTTCCTGTTCCTGGCATCGCAACTGTCGATCGTCGGTGCCGAGATCAACGCCGTGCGCGCTCGACGCCTCTGGCCGCGAAGCCTCACTGCCGGTCAACTCACGAGGGCAGACCTCGACGCCTTCGAACAACTCGCCAACTCGACCCGCCAGGACGATGCGTACCTCGTCGTCCTGCAGCGACGCGACAGCAGTTGACCGAGAGCATCGCCGCACCCGGTCCGGCGTCGTTCGCCCCGCAAGTGCTGCGGGATCGTCACCGCCGGTCAGTTCGCCGACCCGGTCGAACGCGACGTGTCGCGCACCCGCTGCGGATACCACGTCACCGAAGGAGGGTCCTGGCGACCGATCAACCATGTCGCGACGCGGCGAGGACCTTCACGTAGCGGCGGCACGGCTGCCCGACGCAGGAGACGCTCGACACGGCAAGTGGACCGTCGGCGACATCCACCGCGGCCGTGCGTGGCGACTTGCGTCGCATCCCACTCACCGATAGCGTATCAGTAAATGGGGACGAGGACCAAGGGGCAGCGGGCCACCGTTCGCGAGCGACTCAGCGCGCCGCTCGTTCTCCCTACCACGATGTGCGGCGTCACGTGGGGAACGACCTCGTGAGCGGCGCGCTGTCACGAACGATCCGGCGGGTGCCTCGGCTGGCTCTGACCTTGCTCGCCGTCTCGTTCCTCACCTTCATGCTCACGAACCTGTTGCCGGGTGACCCTGCATTGACGCTGCTCGGCGAGAACGCCTCGGACGAGCAGATCGAAGCGCTGCGCCTCGACCTCCGTCTCGACGAGCCTTTGTTGGCCCGGTACGTCCAGTGGCTCGGCGACGCCTTCACCGGAGACCTCGGCACCTCGTACCGGACCGGTCAGCCCGTGACCGAGGCGATCGTCGAACGACTTCCCGTCACCGTCGAGCTCGGCCTCGTGTCGCTGGCGATGTCGCTGGTGGTGTCGATCCTGCTCGCCGTGTGGAGCGCGTACCGAGCCGGCGGTGTGGTCGACCGGTTCCTCACGACGGCGTCGTTCGGGCTGATGGCCGTCCCCAACTTCCTGCTCGCCCTGCTCCTCGTCATCGTGTTCGCCGTTCGGCTCGGCTGGTTGCCGGCGACCGGTTGGGTGCGATTCTCCGAGGATCCGATCGGCAACATGAAATCGGTGATCCTGCCGGCGATCGCACTCGGGGCCAACGAGGTCGCCGTCTTCATGCGCGTTCTGCGTTCCGACATGGTGACGACACTCCGACAGGACTCGATCACGATGGCGCGCTCGAAAGGGCTGTCCACTCGGCGGATCCTGCTCTTCCACGCGTTCCGGCCGAGCTCGTTGTCGTTGGTCACGATCGTCGGGGTCCAGGTCGGTGCGATCATCGGCGGATCGGTGATCATCGAGACGATGTTCGCCCTGCCGGGCGTCGGCAGACTGCTCGTGGACTCGATCGCCGAGCGTGATCTCATCACGGTGCAAGGCTTGGCGCTCGTCATCGGCGTCTCGGTGATCCTGGTGAACTTCCTGACCGACTCGCTCTACTCGTTCATCGATCCGAGGATTCGCGATGGCGATCGGTGACGTGGCCCCGGCGACCGCTCCGACGCTCGCAGCATCGCCGACGGCCGGTCGGCGTCGGACTCGACGGCGGTGGCGAGTGAGCACGGTCCTCGGGGTCGGCTGGATCGTGCTGGTGCTCGTCGCCGCGGTCGGCGCCGACGTGTTGCCGCTCGCAGACCCAAATGCGGTCGATGCCAAGAGCGCACTGCAGCCGCCGAGCTCCGACCACTGGCTCGGCACCGATGGGCTCGGCCGCGATCAGCTGAGCCGTCTCGTGCACGGCGCGCAGGTCTCCATGACCGTCAGCGTCGCCGCCGTCGCCATCGGCGTGTTCGTCGGCGGCCTGCTCGGCTTGACCGCGGGGTATCTGCGTGGTCGGTTCGAGGGGCTCGTGCTCGGTGTCAGCGACGTCGTGTTGGCCTTTCCCGGCCTGGTGCTCCTCCTCGTCCTGCTCGCCTACGTCGGCCGGAGTCTCGTTGCGATCTCGGTCATCATCGGGATCCTGTCGATTCCCCTCTATGCCAGGGTCGCGCGGGCGAACACCCTGTCGGTGACCGAGCACGAGTACGTCCGGGCGGCGAGCGTGCTCGGAGCGACCCGCCTCCTAGGCGTGTTCCGCGAAGTGCTACCGAACATCGTGCTACCGCTCACCGCCTATGCGTTCGTGGCGTTGGGGCGCGTGATCGTGCTCGAGGGTTCATTGGCGTTCCTCGGCCTCAGCGTCAAGCCGCCGGATCCGACCTGGGGACAGATGATCGCCGACAGCAAGCGGCACATCAGCGACACGTTGTGGCCGCTCATCCCGGCGGCGTCGGCGATGTTCTTCACGGTGCTCGCGCTCAGCCTGATCGGTGATCGGCTTCGCCGCACGATCGACGTTCGCGGTGAGGACGCATGACGAGCCCGGATGAGCTCCTGCTCGAGGTCGTCGACGTCACGACGTCGTTCGACACCGATCTGGGCCGTCTGGTGGCCGTCGACGGGGTGTCGTTCCGCCTCCATCGCGGAGAGACGCTCGGCGTGGTGGGCGAATCCGGATCCGGCAAGTCGGTGCTCGCCCGATCGGTGCTTCGCCTGGTCGGCGATCGCAACGCGCAGGTGACGGGCCGGGTGGTGCTCCGCGGATCGGATGTCCTGAAAATGCCGGACCGCGAGCTTCGACGTCTGCGAGGCGGTTCCGCCGCGATGATCTTCCAGGACCCGATGACGGCGCTCAACGGCACGATGCGGATCGGTTCCCAGCTGAGCGAGTCGCTGCGCGAGCACCTCGGTCTCCGGCGACGGCAGCAGCGCGACGCATCGATCGAGCTGTTGCGTTCCGTCGGGATCCCCGACGCCGAACGCCAGCTGCGGAGCTACCCGCACCAACTGTCCGGCGGAATGCGTCAGCGAGCCATGATCGCGATCGCGCTGGCATGCGGGCCCGATCTCCTGATCGCCGACGAGCCGACGACGGCGCTCGACGTCACGATGCAGCGGCAGGTGCTCGACCTGCTCGACCGCCAGAGGGCCGAACGCTCGATGTCGATGATGCTGATCACACACGACCTCGGGGTGGTGGCGGGTCGAGCGGACTCGATCATGGTGATGTATGCCGGGCGAATCGTGGAGCGGGCACCTGCGCGTCGGTTGTTCACGGCGCCCCGCCACCCGTACACCGATGGTCTCCTGCGTTCGATTCCCCGCTTGTCAGACGAACCGGGACGTGAGCTGGCCACCATCCCCGGCAGTCCGCCGATCGTCATCGGTGGGAGCACCGCGTGTTCGTTCGCCCCCAGATGCCCACGCGCTCAGGCGCGCTGCCTGAACGAACTGCCGCTGCTCGTCGAGGATGCGAGGACCGACAGTCCTTCGTCGTCCGATGGGCACGCGTACGCATGCTTCTATCCGCTCGGCACCGAGTCGGGCGACGCCGCGCTCCTGGGCAACCGCCGAGCGGGTTCGACCGCAGCCGGGCTGCCGATGGCGGCGTTCGGCCCGACCGGCGACGGAGTGCCGACATGACGACGTCAGTCGAGACGAAGGGCCATGGACGGCCGGTTCCGTTGCTCGAGCTGTCGGGCGTCGAGGTCTCGTACCCGGGCGGGGTCCGAGCGGTGGCCGGCGTGGACCTCGCAGTCGTGCGCGGGGAGACGCTGTCGGTGGTCGGAGAATCGGGCTGCGGCAAGTCGAGTCTCGCACGAGCGATCGTGCACGCACCCCCGCCGACGTCGGGCACCGTGCGGTTCGACGGCCGCGACCTCGAGGCGCTCTCTCCTTCCGAGCTCCGCGCGTTGCGCCCCAGACTGCAGATGATCTTCCAGGACCCCATCTCGTCGTTGAACCCCAGGCGTACTGCCCGACAGATCGTCGCCGATGGGCCGGACATCTGGAAGCGCGAGCTCGCCGACGGAGGCGGCGTCGACGACACGCTCCGAAAGGTCGGCATCGATCCGGACCGGATGGGCGATCGGCGACCGCACCAGTTCTCCGGCGGACAGTGCCAGCGCATCTCGATCGCCCGAGCGGTCGTGCTCGAGCCCGATGTGCTCGTCTGCGACGAGCCGGTGTCGGCACTCGACGTGTCGGTCCAAGCGCAGGTCTTGAACCTCCTTCGGCGCCTCAAGGCCGACCTCGACCTCACGATGGTCTTCATCGCGCACGACTTGGCGGTCGTGAAGAACATCAGCGATCGCGTCGCAGTGATGTACCTCGGGAAGATCTGCGAGATCGGCCCCGTACGGGCGATCTACGGCAACCCGGCTCATCACTACACCCGAGCGCTCCTCGCTTCGGTCCCCGACGTCGCAGATGCACAGCGCTCAGTATCCGATGCTCCGGTATCCGGCGAGGTGCCGTCACCTTCCTCTCCTCCGTCGGGGTGCCGCTTCCGGACGCGGTGCCCCCGCGCCGAGTTGCGTTGTGCGACCGAGGAGCCCGAGCTCAACGCGCTCGGCGCGGGGCACGACGACCATCTCGTCGCGTGCCACTTCCCGGTTCGAGGCTGACTCGCATCCGGCTCGGGGATCAATCTGCCGTCGAGCTGACCGACCCGCGGGCGATCGCTCGTGCGATCGTGTCGTGGAACAGCCGGAGCACGTCGAGCACCTCGTCGCGATCGGGAAAGTCGCCGTCGAGATGACCCAGCGCGATCGTCTCGTTGACCGCGAGGAGCCCGGCCGCGATCATGCGGAGTCGTCGCCGATCCGCCTCGGTGTCGCTCGCGCCGCCGATGTCCTGCAGCCATGCCACGAGGTTCTGGCGGCTGATCGATTGCTGCGCCCGGGCGTCCTCGCCGACGGGGCTGCTGAGGTCTGGCCGGCTCCGTAGGACCAGGCGGAACACAGCGGGATGTTCGATGAGCCCTTGAACGTGGGCTGCGAATCGAACCCGGTAGTACTCGTCGATCGAGCCATGGACCGCCGCCTCGCGGGCCTGGCGTGAGATCTCTCGACGCGATTCCCAGACTTGGGCGACCAGGTCGCGGAGCAGATGGTCGATCGAGTTGAAGTGGACGTAGAAGCTCGATTGCGCGAGTCCGGCACGCTTGGTGATCTCGACCGTCGTCAGATCGCTGACGTCGCCCTCGTCG
>JAGQQZ010000544.1 GCA_020425915.1 Planctomycetota bacterium
ACCGTCCCCGTGGCTATCGGCCCCCGCGCGCCCCGGAACCCTGCGTCCGGTACAATTCTCCCAGCACCATGAATCCCATCGTCACCCCCCTCGTCGCCTCCCTCGCGCTCTCGTCGCTGGGCTTCGCCCAACTTCCTCAGATCGCGACCGTGCCGGTCAACCAGGGCATCTCGAACACGACCTCGGTGCCGTTCGGCAGCATTCCGATCCACTACCAGGTCTGGTACTCCGCCGCCGAGCTGGGTCTGGCGATCGGGCAGCCGGCTCGGATCTCGCAGGTCTCGTTCATGACCGACGCGATGGGGCAGACCGGTCGCACGATCCAGATGGAGATGCGCGTCGCGAACTCGTTCACGTCGTCACCGTCGGGGACGTTCGCCGACAACTTCGTGTCGGGTGAGACCCTCGTTCACCCGGCTGCACTCGGCCAGTCGCGCAACTTCACGACGCCGACGACGGTCGCCGGGCAGTACGCGCTCGTCATCCCGTTCCAGAACGAGTTCGTCTACGACGGATCTTCGGGGATCGTGTTCGACATCCGGATCTTCGACAACGGCAACGGCGGAACGCCCTATCCGTACGACCTGCGGATCGAGTTCCTCGGCGGCGGACGAGTCGTGTCGCTGTGGGACTCGACCGGGGATCCGATCGCGTCGGATTCCGACCAGTACCAGCAGCGCGGACCGCGCGCGCGTCTCACTTGGCGCTCGGGACTTTCGGTGCCCTACGGTGACGGCTGCCCGGGTGAAGGTGGATTCATGCCGATCGGTTCGACGAGCGGCGGGTTCCCGCTCGGTGGCAACACCGCGTGGACCCAGCAGCTGAGCAACGCACCGTCGCAGCGCGCGGCGGTCTGGATCTTCGGCCCGAGTCGGGACACCTGGAACACGCTGACGCTGCCGCTGTCGCTGGGCGTCATCGGTGCGCCGAACTGTTCGATCCTGGCGCGGCCGGCGCTGCAGGGCAACAAGATGACGGTCGGTGGCGGTCCGGGCACCGGACTCGCGACGATCAACACGCCGGTGCCGCCGGTAACGTTCACCGGACTCGAGTTCTTCTCGCAGTGGCTGATCCTCGATCCGAACGCGGGGAACGGCGTGTTGGCCGCGACCGCGGGACTCTGGCACATCTTCGGCTGACACCGTGTCGGGCCCGCGCCGCGCAGCGACGGCGCGCTAGTCGACGTCGCGTCCGAACGGATCGTCCTCGCCGGCCTCGAGTCGCCGGACGACGACCTCGGCGTAGTGATTCGCCGGATTGCGGGCGTGGCAGCGGCGCATGAGGGCGAGTGCCTCGTCCTTCTGCTCGAGCAGCCACGCGGCGTAGGCCGCGAACATGAGTGGTCGCTCGTCGTCCTGCACGACGTTGGCCACCGCGAGCAAGTCCGCCTTCGCTTCGGTCGGGTCGCCGCCGAGCCACGCAGGCTTGAACAGCTTGCGGCACGCTGCGGCGACGATCGCGTCGGGGTTGTGCGGGTCGAGTCGCGTCGCGGTGTCCAGCGCGGTCCGGACCCTCGAGTCCAGGCGCACCGCCGTGGCGACACCGGTGACCCGCGCGGTCGTCAGCGCGGCTTCGATCCGGTACGACTCGCTCGTCGCATCGCCGAGTTCGCGGGCGCGCTGCAGCGCCGCTTCACCGAGATCGAGGTCCTGCTGGACCGGTTCGGGCAGCTTCGACCACGTTGGTCTCCCGACCTCCATGCCGCGGTTCCGACCATGGATCCAGGCGCGCTCGAGGTGGGCTTCGGCGAGGATCCGCCAGTCCTCGGCGCGGTCGGGGTCGGTCTGGATGCGGGTGCGTTGCTCGGCGATGAACGCGTCGAGCGTGTCGAGGTCGAACGCGCGTCGTGCCTGTGCGAGGATCCGGCTGCGCGCATCGGCCTGTTCCGTGGGCGTGCGTGGCTCACGAACGCCTTCGGTCGTCCAACTCAGGTAGACGATCGCCGTGACGATCGCACCGATGCCGCAGACGATCGCTCCGGGTCGCTTGATCATTCGCTCCCGAGAGTGGCCGATGACGATCGCAAGTTGTCGCGCGGCAGCAGCAACGCGACCGGATGCAACGTGCGGATGGCGGCGCCGCGCGCCGCCAGGTGCGCCCGGATCTGCATCATGCAACCCGGGTTGCCGGTCGCGACGACCTCGGCGCCCGAACCGACGAGGGCTTCCGCCTTGGCAGCGCCGATCCGTTCCGCGATGTCGGGCTGCAGCAGGTTGTAGATACCGGCCGAGCCGCAACACGTCTCGCGGCCGGCATGCTCGACGAGTTCGAGACCCGGCACTCGTCGCAGCAGATCGATCGGCTGTTGCCGCACGCCCTGTGCGTGGCTCAGGTGGCATGGCGCGTCGTACGCGACACGGCGAGGGAACGGAGCGGGCTCGGCGATCAGCCCGACCTCGGCGAGGAACTCGGTCACGTCGCGGCAGCGTGAGCTGAACTCGCGCGCGTCGTCAGACTCGCGATGTTCGCCGTACTCGGACAGTGCGGCGCCGCACCCGGCGCTGTTGTGGACGATCGGCGCGTCGCCACGGAACGCCGCGATGTTCGCGGCCAGCAGCCGATCCGCGGCATCGGCGAGACCGTCGTGTCGGTGAAGTGCACCGCAGCAGACCTGTCCGGCAGGCACCTCGACCTCGAAGCCGTTCGCGACGAGGAGGTCGCGCGTCGCGCGGTTGATGTCGCCGAACACCTGCTCCATGACGCAACCCGTGAACAGCTGGACGCGGCCGCGCACCGCGCCGTCGGGGCGGTGAACACCGGTCAGCGGTCGCCGCTGCTCTCCGGGCGGCACTTCGGGCACGAGGCGATCGGCGCGTCGCGGCAGGATTCCGATCGTTCTCGCGAGCGCGCGGAGTCCGACCCGCTCGGCGAACCGCGCGAGCGTGAACGCGAGTCGCAGGCGCGCCGGCTCGGCGACGAGGTGTACGAGGAGCGCGCGGCGCACCCGGGCCCCGACACCGCGCGGGCGTGGCAGTTCGGCGCGGACCGTTTCGAGCAACTGGCCGTATCGCACGCCCGACGGGCATACGGTCTCGCACGCTCGACAGCCGAGGCAACGATCGAGTGGCCCGCGGACCGCCGTGGGGTCCTCGATGCGCTCTTCGGCGAGAGCGCGCATGAGATAGATCCGGCCACGCGGCGAATCGGTCTCGCGTCCGAGCAGCGTGTAGGTCGGGCACGACTCGATGCACAGCCCGCAGTGCACGCAGTCGAGGGAGCGCGCGTAGGCCCCGAGTCGTTCCAGCGCGTTCATGCCAGCACGCTCCGTGGATCGAGCACGGCGCGCAACCGGGCGGTGAGCTCGGCGGCCGCCGGGTCGATCGGCGTGTGCGCCCTGCGCAACTCGGGCGCGCCCGCGGTGACCGCTGCCGAGCAGCCGAGTGCTGCCAACGCGGCGAGTGTCGACTCGACCGTGTTCGACTCGATCTCGAGTTCGAACTGGAGGCCGCCCGTGACGCAGATCCGCGGGTCGATTCGGAGTAGGTCGATCACCGCGGCGGGTGGGAAGCCGCCGGAGATCCGCGTCGCCGCATCGAGACGCCAACTCGGGGCCTCGCATGGCTGTCCTTCGAGTTCGCGGACGGCGTCGTGGACGGTCGAACGGTGACCCGCGGCTCGGCCGAACAGGGACCACTTCGCGTCCGGCGTGCCGCGCAGCACGATGGCCGCGAGTGGCGTCGCACGGCGTCGCCAGCTGTGGAAGCGCTCGACCGCGGTGCCGGAGTCGAGGCCGGTGACCGCGAACCACTCCGCATGCTCCGGCAGCGGGCGGAGCTTGAGGTGCAGTTCCGTGACGGCGAACAGGAGTCCGCGGCTGCCGACGAAGGCCTTCGCCAGGTCGAATCCGGCGACGCTCTTGACGACGCGGGCGCCGGCCTTGAACGGCCGCCCTTCGGCGAGGACTCCCTCGAAGCCGAGCAGCAGCGATCGTGTGTGGTGACCACCCGGCGCGAGCGCGCCACGCGAACCGCGTGCGAACACGCCGCCGACCGACGTGCCGGAGTCGTGCACCGGGAGGCAGAGCCGATGGCGTTCGAGTTCCGCCGCGAGGTCGTCGATCCGCACGCCCGGTTCGACCGACGCGGTCAGGTCGGCGGCGTCGACCCGCGTGATGCGATCGAGGCCGCCGAGTTCGAGTGTGGCCACCGGTCCGGGCGGTGGTGCGATGCGGTGCTGGGTGGTGCCGTGTCCGACGATGCGGAGCGATTCGCCCGTCGAGTCGGCGAGCGCCGCGGCGACGTCCGCGCGCGTCTCGGGTCGGAGCGTTCGTGTGACGTCGAAGTCGATCACGTCAGCTCCTCCCGCAGGATCCGCTCGGCGATCTTCGGCCAACGCGAGATCTCGGCGCAGGCGCTGCGCTCGGGGATCGCCTTGCCCGGGTTCGACAGTCGCTTGGGGTCGAATGCCGTGCGCACGCGCTCCATGACCTCGAGGTCGTTCGCGTCGAACATCAACGCGACGTGGTCGAGCTTCTCCGAGCCGACGCCGTGTTCGCCCGTGATGCTGCCGCCCATCCTGATGCAGAGCTCGAGGATCTCGTGACCGGCGGCCAGCACGCGGCTTCGCTCCTCGGCGTCGCGGCCGTCGAAGCTGATGTTCGGGTGCAGGTTGCCGTCGCCGGCGTGGAACACGTTCGTCAACGTGACGCCGTGCCGCTGCCCGATCTCGGTCACGCGCTCGAGGGTTTCGACGAGACGGGAGCGCGGGACGACGCCGTCGAGCACGTAGAGGTCGGTGTTCAGCCGACCCATCGCGCCGAACGCACCCTTGCGTCCGCGCCACAGCCGAAGTCGCTCCGTCGCGTCGGTCGCTTCCTCGATCCGCAGCGCACCCTCGGCGGTCATGAACTCGCGCACCCGCGCAGCGTCGGCCTCGACGGCGGAGATCGCGCCGTCGAGTTCGACCAGTAGAACCGCGGCCGCATCCTGTGGGTAGCCGGCGCGGAACACCGAGGCTTCGACGGCTCGGATCGTCGCCTGATCGAGGATCTCGAGTGCGGCGGGCAGGATTCCGGCGGCGACGATCGCCGAGACGGTGCCGCAGGCGGCGCGCATCGTGCGGAACGACGCGAGCAGAGTGTGCGTGCGCTCGGCGTTGGGGCTGAGCCGCACGGTGATCTCGGTCGCGATCCCGAACGTCCCCTCGCTGCCGGTGAACAGGCCGGTCAGGTCGAGTTCGTGCGGTCCACGCGGTCCGGCGGCGCTGCCGAGGCGCGCGATTGCTCCACTCGGCAGGACGACGGTCAGGCCGAGAACGTGGTCGGTCGTCATCCCGTACTTGAAGCAGTGGGGGCCGCCGCTGTTCTCCGCGATGTTTCCGCCGATCGTGCACACGGTCTGGCTGCTCGGATCGGGTGCGTAGTGGAGCCCGTGATGCGCGACGGCTTCCGACAGCTTCGCGTTCACGACGCCGGGCTCGACCACGGCGAACAACCCATCCGGGTCGACGTGGAGGATCCGCTTCATCCGTGCGGTCTCGATCACGACGGCGGGGCGGAGCGGGGTCGGTCCGCCGGACAGGCACGTCCCCGCACCGCGGGCGACGAACGGGACGTCGTGACCGTCGAGGAATTCGACGATCCATCGGACCTCCTCGGTCGACTCCGGGAGGACGACGGCGACGGGCCGACCCTTGTCGATCGTGTACCCGTCACACTCCCAGGCAGTGAGTTCGTCGGGGTCCACGATCGCCCGTTCGGCGCCGAAGCGGGCGGCGAGTTGGTCGAGGACTTCGCGCACACGAAGAACCGTACCCATCGATCCTTCAGCTCGGCGACTCGAATTGTCGAAACAACCGACCGATGGCCGGAACGCTGAAGAAGGCGGTAGTCGCGCAGTTCTTGACCGCGGTCAAGACGTCGCTGAGCCACCTGAGCGAACTCAAGATCGTCCTCGCCGACGAGGGATCGGTGCCGTCCGGCGTCTCGGAGCGGGACGCGCTGCAGTGGTACTCGCGCGTCCGGCGCCTGCGCGAGGCACTTCGTCGATGGATGTCGACGTATCCCGAGCCGGAGGACCTCGGCCTCGACACGGACGACCGCGATCTGTTGGCGTCGTGCCTCGTGTTCGAGCTCAATCTGTCCGACCGACGTGCTGAGCACCAGAACCTGAACGCGGCCGATCGCAAGCTCTGGCTCGCGAAGCACAACGAGGTCCTGACGACGTGGATCGTCGAACTCGCGAGCAAGCCGATCCAGCAGTTGCCGATCCGATGGAAGCACGCGAACGTCGCCTACGAGGTGCGTCAGGTGCTCGTCGCCGTGCGCGACAAGGTCAAGGAAGTCCGTCCGTTCGACGACCCGTCCGGTGTCTACCGTCACGGTGTCAGCACGTTCGGCCAGGGCGCGAGCGGAGACTCACCGCGCATCGAGGACGGAACTCCGATCGGTCTGCAGTCGAATCCGGACATCGAACCGGCCCGCGTCGAGATCTCGTCCGTGGCCGAGTCGATCGTGGACTCGACGCAGATCCAGGACTATCGCCTGCGCTTGACGCTCGCGATGGACGTTCGGGCGTATCACCGCTGCGTTCTGGCGGAGGACCACCGACTCGCGCTCGTGATGCTCGGGATGGTCCTCGAGGGTTGCGTGCTCGACTACGCGTTGAGTCGGAAGGGCGAGCTCGGACTCGAGGGTGCGCCGTCGAGCTGGCAACTCCATCGCATCGTCGAGAGCCTGCTCGAGTCGAAGTTCGAGGACTCCGATCGAACGGCACTGCAGATCATCAACGCGAGCTTGCGGGCGCTTCGCCCGGTGAGCCACTTGGAGCATCCGTTCGTCGTCAACAAGGCGATGGTCGAGCAGGTCGAGAAGTTCGTGCGCAAGACCGCGGCGGCGATGGGGCTCCGCGCGAGCGAGCCCGAGGTCGGCCGGGCCTTGCCCGGCGCGGGTTCGGGTCCCAATACCGCGGTCGACGTCCCCCTCTGATCGTCCGAGGATCCCTCGGACTTGCCTCGACCCCCGCGCAGGGGGTACTCCTGAACATGATGCCACTCCCCACCGTGGTCACCCTCGACCAGTTGTCCGAGACCATTCACCGGCTGATCCTCGGCAACCCGATGTCGAAGGGCCGCAAGTTGCTCGGCATCGAATACGAGCGGCTGCTGCTCGATCGCTCGACGCGCGAGAGTGCGCCGTTGGAGTTCTGTCGTGATCTGCTGGCGCGACTCTGCAAGGCGCTCGACGCGGACCCGATGGTCGACGGCGACGTCCTCAAGGGGCTGCGCGCGGGCGAGTTCGAGATGTCGATGGAGCCGGGCGGTCAGCTCGAGGTCGCGTGTGCGCCGGTCTCGAAGCTCGCCGAGGCGGAGTCGATCATGCAGCGCGTCGACGCGGTGATCGAGTCGCAGCTCGACGGCACACCGTACGAGCTCGCCTGCCTCGGCCATGCCCCGGTCACGCCGGTCGAGGACCTCGGGCTGTTGCCGCGGGAGCGCTACCAGATCATGGACCGGCTGATGCCCGCGCGCGGCCCGCTGACGCGGAACATGATGCGCGCGACGGCCGGCTTCCAGTTGACCTACGACATCGAGAGCGACGCGGACGCGGCGAGCAAGCTCGCGCTGCTCTACCGGCTATCACCCGTGTTCGTCGCGTTGGCGGCGAACTCGCGCGAGGTCGCTGGCAAGGACAGTGGCTACGCGAGCTATCGCCACCTCGTCTGGTGGGAGACCGACTTCATGCGGAGCGGCGTGCCGGAGGGCTGCCTCGACCCGGCGACCGCGATCGACGGCTACATCCGCTACGCCCGCGAAGCGACGGTGCTGTTCCGGAACGATCCCGAGCGCGCTGGCGGTCTGTTGGCCGACGGGCAGCACACCCTGGAGGAGGTCTGCACGGCGGGCGAGTTGACCGAGGCCGACGTCGACCTCCACCTGACGAGCCTGTTCCCGTTCGTCCGACTGCGCAACTACATCGAGGTTCGCTGCCTCGATTCGGTCGAATGGTCGCTCGCGCGCAGCATGCTCGCGCTGATCTCGGGCATCGTCTACTGCCCGGCGGCGTCGGCGAAGGCGATGAAGCTGTCCGACGAACTCCTCCCCGCTTCGGCCGAGGAGTTGCGTGATCTCCACCTTGCGACCGCGAAGGACGCGCTCGACGCGACCGCACCATCCGGCCGCACGCTGCGCGAACTCGCGCGCGAGCTCGTCGGTTTCGCGAACGCGACGCTCGGCGGTGCGACCTGTGACTGGGCCGAGCCGTCGGACCTCGACGAGGTCCGCGCGCGGCTCGGCTGAGTCGTCAGTAGAATCGGATCCGGATCGCTTCGGTCGCCGAGAGTCCTGCTTCCGAGCCCGGATCCAGGAACAGCCACTGGCCGAACAGCTCCAGTCCCTGGAGCCCCGGGGCCTGCGTGAGGTCCCAGGTGACCATCTTCGTGCCGGCGCCCGGGCCGATTCCGTCGAGTGGTCCGTGGTTGATCAGCGCGATCAATCGCGAGTCGAGCGCGACGTGGATCGACGCACCGAGGATTTCCAGCGGCGTCGACGCCGCACCGGCGGACAGGGCGAGGAACGCGTTGTGGTACCCGATGCCTCGATCGACTCCGATCGTGAACGACGCGTTCTTCGTGCTCGCGGGCTCGAACGCGATCATGCGCGGTTCGAACCCGTCCGAGCCCGCGGTGCGTTCGCCGAACCGTTCCGGCGCGCGATCGGCACCGAGTTCCGGTCGGTCGAACGGGTGGGACTCCGTCGCGACGGCCGGATCGGTCAGCGCCTCGAGGAACGAGACGAGATCGGCCCGGTCGTTCTCCGTGAACGTGGACCACCCCGACGTGAACGTGATCGGGATCTCGTTCGGCACGAAGTCTCCGCTGCGCTGGTAGAAGTCGATGACCTCTTCGAGGGAGGAGAACTGACCGTTGTGGAAGAACCGGTCGCGCAGCGCGACGTTGCGGAGCGTCGGGGTTCGGAACTTCCCGGAGTCGAACGGGTCGCCGGTGAACTCGCCGCGGCCGAGGTCCTCCGACGGAGGGCGAACTCCGGTGTTGTGGAACTGCCCGTCCGTGAACAGTGGCGGCGTGTGGCAGGTCGCGCAGAGCAGGGCGGAGAACAGTTGCTGGCCGTGGAGTTGTCGTGGTGTCAGCGTGCCCATGTCGAAGGGCGATCCGAACGAAACCTGAGTCCGCAGGTACGTGGCGATCGCCATGATCGCGCGAGACGCCGTGACCTCGGGTGTGCCGAACGCCTCTTGGAACAGCGCGGGGTAGTCTCGCCCGGCGATCCACGCCTGGAGGTCCGAGCTCAGCTGCGGTGACAACTCGAGTGGAACGATCTGGACGAGTCGGTTCTCGATGTCGACCCACGTTCGATCGATGTGGGCCATCTCGCTCTCGTTGATCGGTGGCTCGACGATCAGGTTCTCGAGATGTGCTCCGGACGTGAGCACCGGCGTGCGGGTGATCGGATCGCGGAAGAAGCCCGAGTGCACGCGACCATCGGCGAAGAAGACCGTCTGGAACGCGGCGTTGATGACGGTCGGCGCCTGGCGGGTTCCGACGACCGGTGCGAGGCCGAAGTACTCGTGCTGCTGCAGCGTCCCGTTCGCGTCGGACGTCGACGGACCACGCGATGCGATCTTGTCATCGGGTGTGCCGAGCACGCCGTCGTTGCCGGCGTTCCGCGCATCCTCGCCGAGTGTCGTGCAGCGCCCGTCCGCGCCGCCGAACTTGGGTTCGTGACACGTCCCGCACGCGATCGTGTTGGTCGAGGAGAGCTGTTCCTCCCAGAACAGCGCCTTGCCGAGCAACGCCTTGCTCGCTGTGAATGGATTGCCGGGAGGAAAGGGGACACTCGGGGCCTGCGCCGGAAGCGCGGCCGCGAGCACCAGGAAGGTCAGGTGCTTCATGGCCGATTCGTGTTGGTCGTGAGGGGCGACGCCGGCGGCTCGCTGTATCCGGGATCGAATCGGCGGTAACTCCGTTCGGCGAACTTTCCGTTCCCATGGGTCCGTCCCGATCGCCCGGCCGAGTTCCCCGTGCGTCAGCCGATCGTCGTTGCCGCCGGCGTGGCCGTGACCTAGAACCTCCGGCTTCGCCATGCGCCTCTTCGCGATCAGTGACCTGCACCTGAGCTACGGCTCGGACAAGCCGATGGACATCTTCGGCGATCATTGGCGTGACCACGGCGAGAAGATCCGCGTCGCCTGGGACGAGATGGTCGCGCCCGAGGACTGGGTGCTGGTCGGCGGGGACACGTCTTGGGGCCTCTCGTTGAAGGAGGCCCAGCCCGACCTCGATTGGCTCGGCGAACGGCCCGGCAAGAAGATCCTGATCAAGGGCAACCACTGCACCTGGTGGCAGTCGATGAGCAAGGTCCGCCAGGCGCTGCACGAATCGATCACGCCCCTGCACAACACCGCGGTGAAGATGGACGACGGCACCGTCGTCGTCGGCGCCCGCCTGTGGGACCCGCCGGACGCGCCCTGGGCCGACGCCAACGCACCGAAGATCTTCGAGCGCGAACTCGGCCGCTTGAAGCTGTCGATCGAAGCCGGCAAGAAGCTCGAGGGCGAGCGGATGATCGCGTTGATCCACTACCCGCCGCGCTACTCGGATGGCCGGGTGACAGCGGCCGTGCCACTGCTCGAGGAGGCAGGGGTGATCGCGTGCATCTACGGTCACCTGCACGGCAAGGACCACAAGTACGGCTTCCAGGGCGAAGCCGGTGGGATCCGCTACTACCTGACGGCGTGTGACGCGATCGACTTCAAGCCGATCGAGATCGTGCTCTGAGTCCCGACGCGTCGGGCTATCGGCTCGCGTCGAGTTGTCGGCTGGCGCGTAGCCCGACGTAGTAGTTGCGGGCGTCCCGGTGCATGGCCGAGCGGAACGCGCTGTGGGATTCCGCCGGGCTGCAGATGCAGCTGCCGCCGCGGGTCGAGTATCGGGAGGCTGGCCCCCGATCCCGTGCGTGCCGCTCCGCCGTGGCCGGTGCGACGGGCCGGTCGTACGGGGCGGAGGGATCGCGGCACCATTCGATGACGTTGCCGTGCATGTCGAAGAACCCGAACGGATTCGGGCGGAACGCACCGACCGGCGACGATCCGTTGCCCCACCCGTCGTCGAACGAGACGTGGGCCGCGCCGCCATTCCGTGCGTACGTCAGATCCGCGATGTTCTCGTAGCCGTCGAGACTCGCAGACTCGCTGCCCGTGTACCAGGTCGTGTGCGTGCCGGCCCTGCACGCGTATTCCCACTGAGCCTCGGTCGGCAACTGCAACCCGTGATTCGCGAGCACTGTATCCGCCTCGGCCCAGGACACCTGCTCGACGGGGTGTAGCAAGGTCGTCGGTGCTGGGTTTCCCCGCCAGAGTCTGCCCGGTTTCGAGCGGCTCGGGTTGTCGCCGAACGTGAGTCGTGACCACTGCCCCTGCGTCAACTCGTGCCGCGCGAGGAAGTACGGTGCCAACGTGACCTGGTGCACCGGCTCGTTCCACACTTCCGAATCAGGGCAGTAGTTGGGTTTGCTCGAATCTGCCGACTGCGCGCCCATGGCGAACGATCCGCCGGGAACGAGGACGAACACGATGCCCGTGTCGTCGTCCAGTTCGATCGTGCCGTCGGCGCGGTGCTGCGGGATTCGGATCGAATTCGGATCCGTTCCCGAGGTCGGGTCGTATGCCGATCGCAGGTGGTAGAACTCCCAGAGTTTCGTCGCCGGGTTCATGCCGATGGGTACGAGTCCGATCTGGGGTTGGAGTCGAATGGGGTGATCGGCGTACCGCGAACTCGCGACGATGTCGTCCGCTGCCCGGATCGCTCCCTGGGCTTCGTCCCACGTGTAGCGGGCGCCCGGATGGGATAGGGAGAGTCGCTCGATGAGCTCTGCCCAGCGGAGTCGGTGCTCGACCCGTTGAAGGACGTCCGTCTCGAAGGCTGCGAGGTCGGTGCTTCCACGTCGCAAGATGTCGATCAGCACGTCGTCGATACGGGCCGTTGGCGTGGTCGCGCTCGAGACGCGACTTTCGAGCTTCGCGAGCATCGCACGGGCGGCCGCGACTCGTTCTCCGAGCGGCCGGCCGTGGTTCTCGATCCAGCTACGCAATGGCGTCGCCATGTTCGGCCATGCCGGAAACAAGTGTCTCGCCTCTCGTCGCGCGGTATCGATATCGGTGAAGATGGCGAGTCCTTCGTATCGAGCGAGTTGGCGGCGAGCTTCGCGATGTCCCGCTTCCGCGTCGCGGGCATAGCCCCATGCGATCAGGGCGCCCGAGATCGCCGTGATCAAGACCAGCGCGAGCGCGGTCACCTGGGCGCGGTATCGTCGCGCGAGCTTTCCGAGTCGATAGCGGGTACTCGGTGGTCCCGCCTCGACCGGCTCGTTCGCCAGGAACCGTTCGATGTCACGAGCGAGATCCGCCGCGGACGAGTAGCGCAGGTTGCGTTCCTTCGCCATCGCCTTGCCGACGATCCAGTCGAGTTCACCACGGACCGAGCGGAGGAGCTGCTTCGGGCTGGAGTTGCGAGCCGCCGCGATGCGAGCGAGTCCTTCGCGAGAGTCTCGCAGGCACGAGCTCGGCTTCGGCGGTGGATGTCGCTCGATCAGGTCGGCTACGCCGGAGCAGTCCCGTCGCCTCACCAACTTGCTGTCGAGCGGCAAGGCGCCGGTGAGGAGTTCGAACAGGATGGCTCCGAGCGAGTAGATGTCGGCCCGCGTGTCGATGTCGCCCCCAGCGGCTTGCTCGGGCGCCATGTACTCCGGCGTTCCGATGAGCATCCCCACTTCCGTCGTGAGCGAACTCCGATCGTCGGGAGCCGTTGCGCGGGCCAGACCGAAGTCGATCAGCTTGACGGCGTGGCCGCCCTCGCTCTCGAATGCGAGGACGTTGGAGGGTTTCAAGTCTCGGTGGAGGATCCCTTTCTGGTGCGCATGCTGAACTGCCTGGCAGACCTTGGCGAGTAGATCGAGGCGTTGCGCGATCGTCAGTTCATGTTGATCGCAGTACTTCGTCAGCGCGACTCCGTCGACGTATTCCATGACGAAGTAGGGTCGCCCCGTCTCGGTCATGCCTGCGTCGAATACGTTCGCGATCGACGGATGGTTCATCATCGACAGGGCGCGTCGCTCCAGTTCGAAGCGGGCCAGCACGCGCCGCGAGTCCATGCCGAGTTTCACGACCTTGATCGCGACGCGTCGGTGTAGGGGACCGCGCTCCTCGCACAGGCAGACCGTTCCCATGCCCCCGTTGCCGAGGACCGAGAGGACTCGATACGGCCCGATCGACTCTGGCACGTCGGCGTCCTCGGTTTCGAGGAGGCCGAAGTCGAGCAGTTCACCGACGCGTTCCCGTAGGAAGCGCTCGTGCTGCGGGAACTCGGCACATACCTGATCGAGCGCCTCGATCCCGTCGGTTTCGATCCGTTCCAGGCACGACGTCAGGATTCTCGATCGTTCGCTCAGCGGGCAGCTCCAGAGTGTGGCGAGCGCCGCACAGCGTAACGCGGTCGACTCTCTCGGTCATCCGGGGCACGCCGGTCGAATCGCTGGTTCGGTGAAGGTGATGGCCTCGTTCGGCCGGGCGACATGTGCGTCGCTGGCGTCGAATGCACCGAGTGAGTACCGTACGACCGATGCAGCGGGACCTCCATCCGTCCAGTCGACTTCCCGTCGACGGTGAGGCGCGGTCGCTGCACTCGTTGTTCGACGAGTGCTTGCCGCGGCTGCAAGCATTCCTCCGCGTGCGCATGGGGCCCGTTCTCGCCGCCAAGGAATCGGTGTCGGACCTCGCGCAGTCGGTCTGTCGCGAAGTGCTCCAGGACGTGCGAGGGATCGAACTCTCGAGCTCGGCAGCGTTCCGCAAATGGTTGTTCCTGCAGGCGCGGCGCAAGCTGGTCGATCGAAAGCGGTACTACCAGCGTGTACGCCGTGACATCTCGCGCGAGGCGGCCGAGCGGAGTCCGTCGCACGACGTCGGTGTCGAATCGATGCTCGCGGATCATGTAGACTCTTGCACGCCCAGCCACGTGGCGTCCGCGAGGGAGCGAGTTCGTCGACTCGAACTCGCGCTCGCAGGGCTGCCCACGGCGCAGCGGGACGTGATCACGATGGTCAGACTGTTCGGGCTCTCGACCGCAGACGTCGCGACGGATCTCGGTGTGAGCCAATCAGCGGTCCGTGGACTGCTCGCCCGCGGCCTCGCGCAATTGGCGATCACGCTCGAACATTCTGGCGACTGAGTTGGCATGACGAGAGAAGATGCCGCCGCCCCACCCGGCTTCGCGCGTGGGACGGCGACTTGCCTTCCTTCCATCTCTGTGGGCCGACGAATCCGCTCGGTGTCGCCGACCACGCCCTTCCTCTTGCAGGGAAAGTCGAAGAGTCGGCGCGCTCGATCGACCGCTCGAAATCGATCGGCCCGTCGTAGGAAGCGATCGAGTCGTCGAAGTCGTTCGTGCAGATCTCGGAATCCGTTCGAAATCGGTTCGCCAAGTCGGTGATGCGTAGCGCTCCGACGGTCGAGCGGATGTAGGTTGGTGAGCGACTCGATCGCCGCGGTCGGCGACCGATCATTGGGTCGATTCGGTATGCTCGCGACTGCGAATCGGCTGCGAGTCCTCGCGGCGCTCTACTCTCGACTCCGCATGCGTATCCCTGCCACCGCTCTCTTCGTCGCTCTCCAAGGCGCGCTCGCGGCTCAGCCTCCGTGTTCCGAGCCGATGCCGCTACCGGACTACGCGCTCACCTACACCCACGCCGCACGAACCAGAGGCTTGTACTTCCAAGCACCGATCCCGTTCGTGATCACGCATCTGAACGTGCCCGACGAGGCCGGCGTCGGATTCCAATCGGTCGAGGTGCGCGTCGACACGAATCCGTTCGTCGATCTGCCCGGGACGTCGACGCCGCCGTCGGTGTTCTATCGGTCGCTCCAGCCGAGCGGTTCGCCGATCCCGACCGGCGGGATCCTCGTGCAGGCCGGAGAATGGGTCGGGATCCTCGGCGCGTGCTCGGATGCGACCGGCTCGTCGATGTCCAGCTCGTACGGGATGCCAGGGCCGTTCCGGTCCGAGATCCTCGGCTACCCGGTCACGCTCGCGCGCTTCACGACCAGCACCAACCTGGCCGCGGGCGGCAACCAGTTGGTGTCGACGCGGGAGCCGTTGGAACTCGGTCGAATCGAGGTGTGCGTCGCGCCCTCACCGGGCCACGCAGTGACCACTCCGTTCGGATCTGGTTGTGGCGGCACGTATCCGGGGACCTTCTACGAGCAGTTCCAGCAATCGCGGCCGTTCGACCTGGTGAACGGATTCTGGATGCTCCACTCGTCCGGCGACTACGTCGTGACCACCGGAATCCACCCGATCGTCACGCCGACGAGCGCGGCGCTCGTGATCGGTGACGATCAGACGTTGCAGATCGGATTGCCGTGGTCGATGCCGACGTCGCAGGGATCCACGAACGACATCTGGGTCTGTTCGAACGGCTGGATCGCGCTCGAACCGACGACCGATACGTACCAGTTCGAATCGGCCCTCGGCATCACGACGGGGATGGCTCGCGTCTGCGCACTGTGGGACGACCTCGATCCGAGCCAGAGCGGCGCAGGGACCGTGCACGCCGAGCAAGATCCGAGTGACGCGACTTTGTTCCATGTCACGTGGACCGGGGTCGTGGAGTACCAGACGTCGCGCGCGAGTACGTTCCAGGTTTCGTTCTCGCAGAACGGATCGATCGAAGTCAAGTACGGCAGCGTCGCGGTCAACGACTGCATCGTGGGGTTCAGCCGCGGCGGCGGAACGATCGTTCCGGATGCGACCGACCTCTCGGATCCGATGCTCTCGCTGCACACCGGGCTCGGTCGCGGTGCACTCAGGCTCGCGGCGGTGAACCGGCCCGTGTTGGGCACCAGCGGTTCGATCGAGGTCTCCGAGATCCCACCGGGAAGTCCGAGCGGGGCATTCCTCGTCGGCTTCGCGGACCACGACCCCGGGATCGACCTCGCGGTGATCGGTATGCCGGGTTGCGCGCTCTACACGACTGGCACGACGACGGTGCCGTTCGTTCCGAGCGGCGCGAGTCAGCAGCTGTCGGTCGGAATCGGCACCGATGCGGCGACGGTCGGGATCCAGGTGTTCTGGCAGGCGGTCGTCGTCGAGCCGGGCGCGAATGCGTTGGGTCTCGTGACGTCGAACGGACTGCTCTGGATCCCTGACAATCTCTGAGTCGCGACTCGGCTACCTGGTCGGCGTGTTCCGCGAACGGTCGACGCGACCCGAAGCGTCGTCGAGGATCCGGGTGACGACGCGGGCGAGCACCTGGCGCCGGTAGTCTCCCGTCGAGCGCACGTCGTCGATCGGCTTCACGTCCTGCCGTGCGCTCTTTCGCGCCGCAGCTCGGATGCGCTCGGGTTCGAGTGGGTGGCCGACGAGTTCGCTCGCGAGCGCTGGTAGGGGGATCGTGTGCGGTGCGACCGATCCTGCGCCACTCGCGACGGCGGTCACGACGTCGTCGCAGGTGATCGCGATCGCGACGACGAGCTTGCTGATCGACTGGGCGCGTCGCGTGCCGACTTTGCGGAAGCCGCGGAATTCGTTCGGTGCGCGTTCCGGGATCGCGATCGACTCGATGAGTTCGTCGGGTCGGCGGGCGGTGCTCCGATAGCCGGTGATGAAATCGGTGACCGGGAGTTCACGCGTGCCGTTGCGCGAGATCAGTCGAATGTTCGCGCCGAGCGCGAACAGCACCGGAACGAGGTCCGCGGCCGGCGAGGCGGTGCCGAGGTTGCCGCCGATCGTCGCACGGTTGCGGATCTGTTCGGCACCGACTTCGTGCGCGGCGTCGCGCAGGATGTCCGGAACGCGTGGATCCGCGCGGAGGGTCGAGCACGATGTGAGCGCGCCGATCCGGAGGGTTCCGTCGCGATCGTCGATGCCGCGGAGCTCGTCGATGCGCCAGATGTCGAGCACGGGTCCTGGTCGCGTGCGACCGGACTCGTACTCGACCATGAGGTCGGTCCCGCCCGCGATCACCTGGCAGCGATCGCCGAGCCGTTCGAGTGCGCGGAGTGCGTCGTCGAGTCGGGTCGGGGAATCGACGATCATGCCTCGGCCCCTGCGGCCGCGAGCACGGCGGCGATGATCTTGCCGTAGCCGGTGCAGCGGCAGAGATTCCCGGCGAGCGCTTCGCGTGCGCTGTCGGCGTCGACCGGTCGACCGTGCGCGACGCGTTCGTCGAGGTAGGCGCGCGTCGCGAGGATCATGCCGGGCGTGCAGATCCCGCACTGCGAACCACCTTCGTCCAGGAAGGACTGTTGGATCCGTTCCAGTCCCGCGGATTCGATCGTGCGGACCGTCGCGCCTTCGAGTTGGCAGATCGGGATCAAGCACGAGTTCACGGCGGCGCCGTCGACGAGCACCGTGCATGCGCCGCACTCGCCTTCGCCGCAGCCTTCCTTGGTCCCCGTCAGCCGCAGGTCCTCACGCAACACGTCGAGCAATCGGCGCAGCGGCGGGACTTCGAGCGCGACCGGAGCGTCGTTGACGGTCAGGTGGATCACAGGGCTTCCTCCGGATGGGCTTCGAGCCAGGCAGCGAGCAGGCGCTCGGGGGTCGCGGGGACGCGATCGACGTGCACCCCGATCGCGTC
>JAGQQZ010000545.1 GCA_020425915.1 Planctomycetota bacterium
GCCGCGCCGAGCCCGAGCCGAAGGACCTCGACCTGACCGGCGAGATCCTGTCGGGCAACTACCGCATCCTCAAGCTCCGCGGCGAGGGCGGCTTCGGCTCGGTCTACGAGGCCGTGGACGAGATGCTCGGCGCGTCGGTCGCGGTCAAGGTGCTGCGGCTCGGTGCGGACAACGACCAGGAAGTGCTGCGTCGCTTCGTCGGGGAAGCGAAGGTCCTGACCAACCTCGACCACCCGAACGTCGTCCGGTGGATCACGTTCGACAAGACCGAGAGCGGGCTGCACTACTTCGTCATGGAGTACCTCGCCGGCGAGGAACTGTCGGAGATCCTCAAGGAGGAACGTCAGCTCGCGCCGAAGCGCGCGGTCGACATCCTGCTGCAGGTCGCGTCCGCACTCCGCGCCGCACATCGGCTGCCGGACGGAACCTCGCTGCTGCACCTCGACCTCAAGCCGCAGAACGTCTTCGTGCTCAAGGGCGAACCCGAGCGCATCAAGGTGATCGACTTCGGCATCTCGCAGCACGTCGGTGCCGAAGCACGAGCCGCGGCCGGCATCGACGTCGTGTCGGTCGATCAGGACGTCGAGGGGATCGACCTGACGGCGACGCTGACCTCCGCGCTCGCGGTCGATGCACCCACGGACGATCCTTCGGTCGTGCGCGCGCGCGGCGGCACGCTGCTCTACGCGTCACCCGAGCAGTGCAAGCACCTGGCCGGGATGTCGGACATCGTCGCGCTCGACGCGCGCTCCGACATCTACTCACTCGGCGTCATGGCGTTCCAGATGCTGACGGGCGAGCTGCCCTACTCGCATCGGCCGACGCCGTTGGCCGCGCTCAACGCACACCTGACGCAGCAACCGCGCAAGCTGAGCGAACTCGGCGTCAAGGTGCCGCGGCGACTCGAGGCCTTCGTCGCGAAGTGTCTGGCGAAGGACCGAGAGGATCGGTTCCAGGACATCGACGAGGCCTACGAAGCGCTGCACCGCATCGCGAACCCGCCGTCGCCCTGGCCGAAGGTCGCAGCCGTGGCGGCGCTCGCCCTGGTTGCCAAGTTCGCCTGGCCTTCGGACCCGAACGCGGGACCGTTCGACGTGTTGGCGGAAGGACGGACGGTGTACCTCGGCCCGGAGCGCACCATCGTTCGGCAGCGACTCAAGAGTTTCGCTCCGACCAGCGACCCGACGACCGAAGTGACGATCGTCGACGACAAGCGAACCGACGGACCGGCACTGCCCGGGTTCCGCGCGTCGCTCGTCACAGTCGACGGCGAACTCCTGCTCGAACTCAGAGCGCCTCCGGCCGCGGCCACGCTCGACGAACTGGTCTACTTCCGAGCCGACGACGCCGGGGACGTCCAGTACTCCAACCAGATCCGGATCGTGCACATCGGCGCGGATGCGTGGAAGCTCGAGCGCGCCGACGTTCCGGGCCGCGCCGGTCGCGCGGTCGATCCGAACGGAGCCTCGCTCGAAGCCATCGTCGCGACGATCGATCGGGACTACGTCGACCACGTGACCGTCCGCCACGGCGCCGAGACGCGGCGCGCATCGCTGGACCAGTCGCGCATCGATTCGAACGCGCTACGCTTCACGTTCGAGCTGAACGACCTCGCGTTGCCGGACGGACCGGTCACGCTCGTCGTCGGCGTCCACGATCGCGCCGGGCGCGAGACGATCTCGAATCTCCCGTTGGTGATCGACGCCCGCCCGCTCACGTTGAACGCCGAACTTCGCGGTAACAAGTGCTGGCGACGGCGACCCGGCGAGTACGTCGTCTACCCGGGTGCCGAGCCGATCCTCGAAGCCGAGACGAAGGACGGAGCGGAGATCCTGATCACGGGCCGCGACCGGGACCATGGCTCGATCCGCATCGAGGCCGAGCGCTCGAACGGCGGCTATCGACTGCGGGGGCTCCCGGGTCCGGAGAAGTACACGGGCGAGATCGTCGTCACCGCCAACGACTCGACCACGTTCCACGCGGATCCGACGCGCGGAACGGCGTCAGAGTCGATCCGGTTCGAGTACGTCCCGGATCCTGCGACCGCCCACGTCGGGATCGCGGGCACGCGCTGGCCGAAGGAGTCCGGTGCGATCGAGACCTACTGCACGCGAGGATCGGACGTCGTCGCCTCCTTGCAGCGCGGCCGGGTCTTCGTCACGGCGATCGCCACCTGTCGCGCCCCGGACGATCGACTCACGACTCGTCGCCTCGAACTGCACGAGGATCGTGAGGGGACACTGCAGTTCCCGCTCGATGCGGACGGCGTTCACGAGCTGAGCATCGCGATCTACCGCCCGCTCGAGGGCACCGACGAATTGCCCGACGAGCCGGAGCAGCGACACCAGCTCCGAGTCGTGCGCGACCGTCACGCACCGAGTGCTCGGTTGCGCGACGCGATCCAGGCGCAGGACCCGACCTCGGTCACGCAACTCGCGACGGTCGCGCTCACCGACGACTCGACCTCGGAACTCACGCCCCTCGTCGTGAGCTGGACCGTCGACCGATCCGGATCTTCCGACCCCGTCTGCGACGGCTCGCTCGGCGTCCCGCCCGAAGCCGCGAACACGCCGCTCGAACTCACCTGGGAACGCCTCGGACTCGATCCCGCGACACTCCCCGACGGCGAGTACGCGCTCACCCTCGTGGTCAGCGATCTCGCCGGGAACGAGGCGTCGCCGCTCCGCCACGAATGGAGCGTCGCGCGCGAGGGCCCGACCGTCGCGTTCCAGAACCTCGAGACGACGTGGCAGGCGCTGGCCGGCAACCAGTTTCGCCTGATCGTGCAGGTGAGGGACGCGAACGGCGTCGCGTCGGTCCGCTGCACGGCACGCGACGCCGACGGTCAGCCGCTCGAGTTCGATCTCCGGACCGACGCGACCGACCGCACCGACGCGCAGTGGGACCGCGAAGTGAAGCTCCCGACCGCGTGGTCGGGTGCCGACATCCGGATCGAGTGCGAAGCGATCGACGCCCACGGCCAGCGTGCGGTTCGCACCCACCGCGTCCGGGTCGACTCGTTCGAAGCGAAGCGGCCGACCGCGATCACGGTCGACGTCACGGCGCACCCGAGCGGGCCGACGACGGGCATGCGGTTGATCCGTGGCGCGGAACACTACGTGTTCGGCGGGCGCGACCAGCGCACCGAACGCAACACGTTCCGCGACTACGGATTCGGCGAGTTCTCCGCGCGCCCACTGCAGCGCAACGAGCGAGTGCTCGACTTCTACCTCGACGAGACCGAGGTGACGATCGCCGAGTTCCTCGCGTTCGTCGAGGCCGGCGATGGCTACCGGAACGCAGCACACTGGAACGGAGCGAGCCCGGACTCCACGCGCCGAGGCGAACTCGTCGCGGCGCTGCGCGCACTCGATGGTTCGCTCCCGGTGACCGGCGTCGACTGGAACGAAGCCGCGGCCTACGCGGCTTGGGCGGGCAAGCGCCTCCCGACCTCGGTCGAATGGGAATACGCCGTCCGCGGCGGCGCCGAATACCGTCCGTTCTCGGCTGCCGTGCCAGGGCGCGACGTCGACTCGATCCGGATCAACGCCGGCACGTTCGATTCCGACGCAGCCGCGTGGGACGTTCGCCGAGGCGACGACGTGACGCCAGCCGGCATCCACGACCTCTGCAGCAACGTCGCCGAGTGGACGTCCACGCTCGACGCGCGCGATCGCCCGATCGCCGCCGGCGCGGACTACCAGAGCAGCAACTACTACTTCTGGAAGCTGACGCCTCGCGCCGCGACGACGCGGCGCGCGACGCTCGGCTTCCGCTGCGCGATCGACGCGACGCTCGTCGACCGCATGCTCGAGGGCAACGGCACGGGCTCCCATCGGGTCCGCGCGAGCGCCGAGCCACCCCAGGATTCCTCAGGACGCTAGTGCCATGATTCGCCGAACGACTCTGTCTCTCACCCTGTGCGTGTTGCTGCCCGCGTGCGCGACGCAGCAGGCCCGCGGCCCCGCGCTGCCGTTCCACATCGCGGTCGCACCGGTCAACATCGCGCCGTCGAGCGTCGCACCCCCGCTCGACGACGGCTCCTCGGTCGACATCGCGCTCGCGTTCGACGAAGCGGAAGTCTCCCGGATGCTCGTCGACGGACTCCGCTCGAGCTTCGTCCGCGTCACCCCGTTGACTCCCGCCGAAGGGGCCGGCGACGACGCCTGGCTCGACGAAGCGAGCGCTGCGCGCGCCGACCTGATCGTCGACGTCACGCTGCGCTACCACCCGGCGCTGAGTTCGTCGCTGAACGACCGGTTCTGGCTCAACCTGCCGCTGTTCGCGCTCGGCGGGCCGTTCTCCTGGTTCGTCGCGGATCGCAGCTACCACTTCCAGGCCGAGTTCGACGCGGGCGTGTTCGACGTCACGACGGCCGCGCACCCGCGCGTCCGCGTGCTGGAGGACGACTCGAGCGTGCTGCGACTCGACCGACCACTCGAGGAGGCGTCGCTGAACTTCCTCGATCGCGCGGACGGCGTCGGCTCGTACTTCCTGTCGCTGATCGTCCCCGCCGGCTTCCTGTCGCGCTCGTCGGAGGACGCGTCGACCGAACTCCAGAGCGTGATCTCGCAGGAGCTCAGCGCTGCGCTCGCTAGGTCGCTGAAGGAACGCGGGCAGGACCTGACCCGCAGCCTCGTCGACTTCTACCCGGTCGGCGTCCACGTCGTCTCCGACGACGCTGGCCGAGCACTCGCGGGCGAGTTCGTGCTCGACCTCGGCAACGCCGACGAGCTCGGCTCGCTGCGATACCGGTTCGAGAACGGAGAGTTCATGACCGCCGAGTGGGGCGAGGTCTCGCTCGAGGCGCCGACCAACCGCACCAAGGGACGCAAGCTCTACCCGTTCCGCATCCCGCTCGACGGCGCTGGCGATTCGCGCACCGTGCAGATCGAGGTCGAGCAGCTCCTCGCGAACGCGGCGAGTCGTCGGACGTTCACGTACTCGACCACGCAGGCCGGCGACCTGGATCGATGAACGCCGGGCTCGGACAACCGCGGAACCGAGCCCTCGCAGCCTGCGCCGTGCTCGGCACGCTCTGTTCCTGTGGCTTCGGCTCTGCTGGCATCGCAGCGCTCTCGAGCGGCGGCAGCGACAGCAACTCCGCACCGTCCCTGAGCCTCGACGTCCAAGGGTTCACGATCGAGCTGCCCAAGGTACCGCCGGCGAAGATCAAGCTGACGCTGTCGGATCCCGAGTCGGATCCCGCGAAGGTCGAGCTGTTCTACGTCGAGCCGAGTGCACCGACGACGGTCGTGCCGATGTCCGCCGTCGGCCCGAACCCGAGGACGCTCGCGACGTCGCCTGGCGGGACCGAGCACGAGATCTCCTGGGACTTCACGAACGAAGCACGGCTGCCGGCCGACGGCAGCTTCGTCGACGGCGTGAAGGTCATCGCGCGCGTCGAGGGCGGCGCAAGCCGTGAACTGATCTTCGGGCTCGGCAACGACGCCCCGGTTGTCGCGGACATCATCGAGCCCGTGACCGAGGTCTCCGGCGTCGTGCCGATCGGCTTTCGAGTGCGCGACACCTCGTCGGATAGCATCGACGTGCGCGCCGAGTTTCTCGTCGTGTCGCAACCCGAACTCGGCTGGCGCACGGCACGTCCCGCAAGCCCAAGTGCGTCGTCGACGCCGACTTTCGCTTTCCGTGGTGTCGAGGCGTCGCGAGATGGAGTCGAGTTCAGCTTCTTCTGGGACACGGCCTTCGATCTCGGCGCGACCGAACGGGAAGTGTCGGTCCGATTCACCGCCCAGGACGATGTCGCACAGGGCGCGGCGGTCGCGTCGACTCAGTTCCGCGTTGACAACAACGAGGAGCCGATCGTGCAGATCGGAGATTCGTTCAACGTAGGACCGGATCGCCGCCGCGGCATTCCGATCCCCTACCGTGTCATCGACCGAGAGGGCGACCCGGTGCGGGTGCTGTTCCAGTGGCGTCGCGCCACGAACGAGATGTTCCCTGTGATCCAGCCGTTCGATCCCGCAGAGATCGAGCGCCTCCTCGATGACCCTGAGTGGCTCCGCGAGAAGCAGGTCTGCACGCAGTTCGAGACGCACGCGACCGGCCATCTCGTCGCGATCGATGCGACGCACGTCCGGCTACCGGAACTCGCCGGACGGGAATCCTGGGTCGTCGCCAACGGCGCCGAGAGTCTCGAACTCCAGATCATGCGACCACGTGGAATGCGGAGTCTCGGATCAAGTTGGAAGAAGAACTCACTGCAACGACCTGTCGCCGCGGTCCCGATCGGTCGCGGCGAACGCGCGCTCGTGCTCGATTCCGACGGCACGGGTTGGTCGCTGCGCGAGATCGGGCTGGCGTCGGGCGCCTCAGGTCCGATCTTGGCCGGGTCGAGCGGCATGCCCTCCGCGGTCGCGCAGCGCGGCCGTCGCTTGGTCGTCGCGAGCGGGAGCGGGGACGGATGGACTCTGACGGAGGTCGACCCCGCGACCGGATCCTCGATCGCGCGCGTCGATTCGCTGTTCCTTCCCGGAGCCCCGACCGGACCGATTCGCGGCCTGGTCTGGCTCGACGAGATCACATGCGTCGCGACGATCGGGTCCGGTGTTTGGAAAGTCGATTGGAGCGACCCGACCGCTCCGCGTTGCGTCGTCCTCGCCAACGGATTGCAGCAGCCGTGGGGAGTCGCGCTCGATCCGTCGCAGCATCGCACGATCTGGATCGCCGAACGTGCCGCGAACCGCGTCGCTCGATTCGACATTGGGGCACGCCTCCTGTTTCCGGGACCCGCGTTACCCAACCCGAGCGCGATCACGTTCGAAGGCAATCGAATACTCGCGGTCTGTGGAATCGACGAACGCGAACTGCGCGGCGTCACGATCGGGACCGCCACGCCTCCGGGCTTGTTGGCGACACTCGACGAACCCGCGACGTGGGTCGCATGCGGGCCAGCCGGACTTCGCCTGGTCGCGCACGGCGACGCCGGGGAGCTGTCAGCCGACCGAGGGGTCGAGCAGGTACGGCGCGTGATGTCGTTCGACGCCCGCACGGTCACGGTCGAGTCGGACGTTGCCTTCGACCCGCCATTGCAACCGGGAAGAGTGTGGAGGCTCCGTGCCCGGCACTCGTTCGTGAACCCGGTTCGCGGTTCGATCGAAGGTCGTCCATCGCAATTCGTCTGGGACTCGTCGGACGTCGAGGATGCCAGCGACGTGCTGCTGCGCGCGGTCTGTTTCGACTCCGAACTCGGCACAGCCGACGAGACGACGGGAGGGGGCTCGATCCGGCACGGACTCGATGTCGCCTCGGAGTCGGTGTCGATGGTACTTCCTCTCGCCACTCGTTTCGACGTCGCGGACTTGGACGGCGACGGCGATCTCGACTTGTTGGGCACGAGCGCTGTGGATGGCGCCGCAACGATCCAGTTCCAGCAGTCGCCACGCGACTTTTCGGAACCGATCACACTGTCGGGCCCGACGTCGCCGACGGACATCGATGTGATCGATTCTGACGGCGACGGCGACACCGACATCCTGATCGCGTCTGACGGGCTCGATGGTGGCCTGTGGCTGTTCGTGCAACAGCCGGACGGAACGTTCAGCGGGAGCCTAGTCGCGGACAGCGAACCGGCTCGAGACCTCGTCGTGGCCGACCTCGACGGCGACGGTGATGGCGACGTCATCGCAGTCCAAGACGGCGCGCCGGTGCGGATCTACTCTCGAATGGAACCGAACGCGTTCGCTCGCGCGGATCTCGAAATGGTCGATGGAGCGCACACCGTCGCGGCAGCGGACATCGACGGGGACGGTGACATGGACATCATCGGCGCGGCGTCCCTCAGCGCGTGGGTCCTGTTTCGAGAATCGAACGGGAACCTCGCCAGCGCTCCCGTCACGATTCCTCGCACGGGTGTCGTCGGTGACTTCCGGGTCGCGCGACCGGCGGACATCGATGCGGACGGCGATCTCGACGTCGTTCTCACCCAAACGTTCGCCGGTTCTCAAAGCTCGACGGGCGTTCTGTGCCTCCGCCAAGCCCCACAGGAATCGTTCGAATTCGTCGAGATCGCGCCGCTGGACCGCCTCGGGATCCCGGTCGGCCTGGATATCGCCGATCTCGACGGAGACGGTGACGTCGACATCCTCGCCGGACAGACCGCGCAGGGCGTGGGGTCGGCGGTGGCGATCTTGCAAGCGTCGCCGGGGGAATTCCGCCGTGCGGAATGGTCGAGCGCGAACGAGGGTCAGAGCAACTATGTTCGAGCCGTCGACCTCGACGGAGACGGATACGTGGACACGATCTCGACGGCGGGAACCTCGGTCGCGGTTCGGTACCAGGACGCCATCGGCAGTTTTCGAGCCGAGGTGTTCGCCCCCGCGAGCACGGGAACGGAGACTCCGACCGCGGTCGCGATCGTCGATGTCGATCGCGACGCCGACCTGGATCTCGTCACGCGTTTCGCGGGGGGAATTCGAATCCACTACCAGACGGCGCCGGCGCGGTTCGACGCAACCGTGACCGAACCGGTCTCGACCTCCACCCCCCCGCATGTCGTCGACCTCGATGGGGATGGTCGCCAAGACGTCGTGTACTCCGACCCGCTCGGTTTGCACGTCCGGTACCAAACGGCCGACGACGTGTTCGAGAACGCCACGACGATCGGAGCGCCTGGCGGTGTCTGTTGCGTCGTCGACCTGGACGCTGATGGAGACCTGGACATCGTCGTAGGCGGCGAATCGGTCCGCATGCTGAGGCAGACCGTTCCGCGCGCATTCGACGACGTCGAATTGATGCCGGGGTCTACCTCCGCAATCGCGGCGCAGGACCTCGACCAGGACGGCGACGTCGACCTCGCCGCGATTCGAGTGACCGACGTCACGGACGTCCTCGTTCTCGAACAACAGGTCGATGGCGGTTTCGTCGAACGTCAGCTCGCCTGGCACGGTCTCGAAACGAGCGTGCGAATCGATGATCTCGACGGCGATGGTCGCTTCGAGATTCTCGCGGAGGCATCCCTCGTCGGTGCGGGCAACGGCGTCGCGGTGTTCTCCCGATCGGAGTCGGGCGAGTTTCTACCGCAACCGACGTTTCTCACAACAGCCTCGGGCTGGGGCTCGGGGTTCGAAGTTCTCGACATCGACCACGACGGCGACAAGGACATCACGGACGGCTTCCGCGTGCTGCTCCAGCGTGACGACGGGAGCTTCGAGTCGGCTTCGTCGCCCGAGTCGTTCGGCGTGCCCCTGGGGGTCGCGGACATCGATGGCGACGGGGACCCGGACTTGGTGTTTCGCTGGGTCGACGGAGGCGAGATCGCGTGGGGTGGACGATGAGGTCGCTGGTATCGATCGGGTGCGTGTGCCAGGCCTGGCTACTCGCGGGCTGCGGCTTCGGCTCCGCCGGCATCGTCGCCGGCGCGAGCGGCGGCAGCGACGGCAACTCCGCCCCGTCGCTGAGCCTCGACGTCTAAGGCTCCACGATCGAACTGCCGAAGGTGCCGCCGGCCAAGATCAAGCTGACGCTGTCCGACCCCGAGTCGGATCCGGCGAAGGTCGAGCTGTTCTACGTCGAGCCGGGTGCGCCGACGACGGTCTCGCCGATGACGGCCGTCGGGCCGAATCCGGTGACGCTCGCGACCTCGCCTGCCTCGTGTCCGCCAACTCGAGATGGGACGACCTCACCGTGTTCTTCCAGAGTCTTCTGGGTTGGAAGATTCCTTGCCATCACGGCAGGCCAGCTGTTCTCGTCGGTGCTGCCGACCACGCGTAGCGTGCCAACGAGGGGCGCGATCGCTGTCGAGCGCTGACGCCGACACCGATGCGATCCGCGCGGCCGGTGTTCCGCGCGGATCGGAGTCACCTCACGGCCCGATGATCATCCGCAAGCCGTCCGACGCGATCACGCCGAGGCCCGGAAGCCCCGCGTTGTACGCGAACGACTGCGCGATGAGCCGGTGCCCGTTCAGTGACGTGCCGAGCGGGATCGTGACGTTGGTCTGCTCGATCGACATCGGGGCCGGGTAGTTGATCGTCAGGTTCGGACCCGCGCCGTAGAACTCGCAGCCGGGCATGCCGATCAGGGTCAGGTCGATCGGGTTCTGTGCCTGGCCGAACGAGAACATCAGGGTCGCGAACACGGACCCGCTGGGGATCCCGGCCGTCACGACCGTGAAGGTCGTGCCGAGGACCGGGGCTGCCGTCGTCAGGATCGAGAGACCGCAAGACTGGCCGACGTAGCTCCACTCGGCGTCGGGCGCGCTCTCGGGGATCTGCGCGCCGACCGTGACGGAACCGGCACCGGTGCCCGGACGGGCCTGGTCGATCTCGACCGTGCCGTCCTGCGGACCGACCGAGCAGTCGAACCAGAAGTTGAAGATCGTGTTCCAGTCGTTGGCGTTCTCGGCGCCGGCGAGGAACGACAGTTCGCTGCCGTTGCGCGACCAGGTCCAGTCGTTCGACGGGTCGGCATCGACGTCGTGGACACCGACGTTGGTGATGTCGATCGCCGGATCGACCGGGATCCGGAACGTCGCGCCACCGCGGTGGTTGTCGATGTTGTGCACCGCGTACTCGTAGTGCCAGACTTCATTGACCGGTCCGGTGACCTTGCAGGCGACGAGGAAGCGACCGTCGTCGGCGCCGTTGCCGGCCATGTCCAACGTCGCGCCGTTCCACATCGTCAGCACCGACCCGTTGCGCGAGGTGCCAGACGTGCTGGACGACCAGGACCCGCCGCTGTAGGTCATCGACGCGTCCTTGTTGCGGATGTTGTTGTCGCGGTTGCCGACCGGCTCGCCCTTGATGACGACCTGCACCTGCGCGAACAGGTTGTTGCCGCCGCCGAGTTCGTTCTCGCGGACGATCACGCGATTCTTGACCGGGCCGAACGCCGAGACCATCGTGCCGTCGAGCGACTTCAGGTTGTCGCTCGCCGCCGAACCCGCGACCGGCGGATCGCCGCGGTCGAAGTAGCTACCGACGTGGTCCCACGAGCCGAGCCACGGGTTGATCTCCTCGGGCGGACCGAGGCGATACTGGCTCGAGTTGAATCCCGGACCGTAGGTGTCGGAGCAACCGACCCGCATCCACGGACCGCTGCCGGACGTGCAGGGAGCGCAGGGACCGCTGCTGAAGTTGAAGGGCGTGCCCGAGTGTTTGAGGAAGCTGCGACCCGAGATCTGGATCATGCGACCGTTGACCTGCTTGGCGAGCAGGAACGCGATCTTCGGGTAGGTGTCGGTCATCTGGCCGCCACCTGCGTCGTCTTCCCAGGCGATGTTCACCGTGCCGGCGTTGCAGAACGAGTGGCCGATCGCGACACCGACCTCGCCGTTCGGGTAAGCCGCACCTTGTCTGCCGTACGTAGACATCGAACCGACGTCGTAGGCAGTGACGTCAGCTCCGAGGATCGCGTTGCTCTGGGACGCGAGTGGAGCTGCGAGGAGTACGAGTGAGAGTGCTATTCGCATTCCTGCATTCTCGAAGTCCGAAGCGGTGCGTCAATCGCGCGAGAACCGAACGAGGACAATTGCCCGGACATTCGAGAGCGCCACGACGCGCCGCTCGACCTTGACTCCGTACACGAACACGGGATCGACGCGCCGGTCGATCCCGTGTTCGGTGCGTCGACGTCCTCAGTGGATGTCGATCCGCAGGGCCTTCGGGAAGACCGTGTGGATGCCGCCGAACTGATCGAACGTGAAGCCGGTCGCGAACAGTCGCATGCCGACCATCCCCGCGTTGTTGGGGATCGTCAACAGGCCGCCGCCGCCGCCGCGGTGGAGCGCCGCGACGTTGCCGTGGATCAGCGCGTTACCCGGAACGATCGACAGTGCGGTCAGCGCATCGATCGCGATCGGCAGGGAACGGCCATCGGGCAACGGGGTGAACGGGTGCTCGCGCGCGGCCAGCACGATCGCGTAGTTGAGACCGGCATCGGTCGGGCTCTTGAGATCGATGATGCACGCGCGACCGATCAACGGGTCGCCGATCAGCTTCATGCTCGGCTCGACGAATTCGACGATCTGATCGGCCGGGACGTTGCGCATCTCCTGCACGATCCCCGACGGCCACGTGACCTTGATGCGGTCCACGATCGCATCGTCGCCGCAGCCGAAGTGCACGCGGATGTCGTTGCCGCTCATGATGCCGACGCCGTGCCGGCGGTACTGCCGCTGGTGTTGCCCGTTGGCCCACACCTCGACGCGCGCACCGAAGCCGTCGGCGTTGCTGACCTTGCCCTTCGTGTCGACCTTCACCCAGTGCTGCACCGGGGACACGTTGCGCTGGAGCATGAGCCCCTCGGGCGACAAGCCGGCGCCGAGAATCGCCAGATCGAGGAAGCGGTGGAGGATGTCCATCCGGCCATCGTTGTCGAAGTCGGCGACGATGGCGGTCATCTGCACGTGACTCGGGGCATTGGGGTAGGTCGCCCGAGGCCAGGGTTGCAGCGCCTCGACCGGCGCGGCGGGGTTCCGGTAGAGGTGGTTCGGACCGTTCATGTGCACGACGTGCAGGTCCGGCCACGAGTCGTTGTCGAAGTCCGAGAAGTGCACCGCCCAGCCGACGAGGCCGCCCCGCAACCCGAGTTGATCCGTCAGGTTGACGTACCGGTTCGTGTTCGAATCCCACACCTGCAACAGGTGGTCGGGCATGAGATCGCTGACGTAGTAGTCGAGTCCGCCATCGTTGAACATGTCGATGTAGTCGAACCCCATGCCGTCGATCTCGTAGTAGGCGTCGATCTGACTGCTCACGTCCGAGAACCGACCGTCGCCGTTGTTGCGGAACATCCGGCTGCCGTCGTAGCTCGATCCCTTGTCGTTGATCGTGCAGAGGTCGGGATATCCGTCCTCGTTGTAGTCGATCCACGCACCGAAGAACGTGGCCGCCCCCGCGGCCGACAGCATCGCCGCGGCGGTCACGTCCTCGAAGAAGCCGTTGCCGGTGTTGCGGTAGAGAATGTTGTCCTGCGGCGTTCCCGGCGTCGAGAAGCGGTTGCCGATGTAGAGATCGAGCCAGCCGTCGCGGTCGAAGTCGGCGAACGTCGCTCCCCACGCCGCGGTGCGGTGCAACAGCCCGCGGTTCCGTGCCTCGTCGACGAAGTGCCCTTGCCCATCGTTGATGTAGAGCTGCGGGCGCCGCTTCCAGTTGCTCAGGTAGAGGTCGAGGTCACCGTCGTTGTCGACGTCGGCCGCCTGCGCGCTGCGCAGGACGTTGTTGGTGTCGATCCCCGAAGTCAGTGTGACGTCGGTGAACGTCAGGTTGCCGTTGTTGCGGAACAGCCGGTGCGGTGTCGGGTTGTTGAGTTGGTTGCCGCCGACGAACAGATCGAGATCACCGTCACGATCGAAGTCGAAGGCGCACATTCCGACGCCATAGACCGAATCCGGGTAGATCGAATCGTCGAGCGGGATACCGCCGAGACCCGCCTGGATCGTGACGTCCTCGAACACCTGCGAAGTCGCGGTGGAACAGAGCACCGCGATCAGCAGAGGGACGGAAACACGCGAGAGACCTTGGGAGAGCGAGCTCATGGGGAGGGTCGTGAGAAGGGAGTAGAGAGAAGGAGAGCCGAGAGAGGAGCGGGGAGAATCGATCGGCGCGGGGGGCGCCACCGGAAGAGCGTACCGTATTCTGGCACGGCGCACTCGACCCTGCCACCTCCCCTATCGGGGGCCACGAAGCGAAGCGCTCCATGCCAACGGCGCTTCGCAGCCCCTCTTGCCCACCGAATCGTTACGCAGTCGCACCCCGGAGCGTAACGCGACTGCGATGGAACGGTCCCGACGGCTATTGGATCACGACCTCGACCGCTGACGGGAACACGGTTCCGATCCCGTCCGCGTCGAACGTGATCCCCGTGGCGTACAGCCGGAGCCCACTCAGCGCGGCGAGGTTGGGCACCGTCAGCAGGCCACCGCCGTTGCCGCGATGGAGCGGCGCCACGTTGCCGTGGAGCAGGGCGTTGCCAGGCGTGAGGGACAGCGCCGTCAGACCGTCGACGCGGATCGGCAGCGACCGACCGTCGGGCAACGGCGTCTTCGGGAACCGCGCCATCGAGAGCATGATCGCGAAGTTCTTGCCGGCCTCGCTGGGCGTCGCCAGATCGATGATGCACGCGCCTCCGACGGTCGGATTCCCGGTCATTCCCATCTTCGGCTCGACGACCGTCACCACCCGATCCGGCTCGACGTCGTAGAACTTCTGCACGCAACCCGAGGGCCACGTGACGACGAGTTCGTCGACGACCGACGCATCCGCGAGCCCGAAGTGCACGCGGTGGTCGTTGCCACCGATGAACCCGACACCGTGACGACGGAACTTGCGCTGATCGACCCCGCCGGCGCGGACCTCGATCTTGGCGCCGAAGCCGTTTCGATTGCTCGAGGTTCCGACGGTCTCGATCGAGATCCAGTGGCGATCCGGCGCCGAGACGTTGCGGTGAAGGGCGAGGCTGCGCGGCGGCGCCCCGAACGGACCGACCCGCACGAAGCGGTGCAACAGGTCGACGCGACCGTCGTTGTCGAAGTCCGCGGCGAGCGTGCAGAGTTGGATCCAGTGCGGCGAGATCGGATTGGCGACGTGGATCCACGGCACGTGCGCTGCGGCCGGCTGCGCCGGGTTGCGGTACAGGAAGTTCGGCTGCCCCATGTGGGTGACGTGCAGATCCGACCAGGCGTCGTTGTCGAAGTCCTGGAAGTGGATCGCCCACCCCGTGAAGCCGCCGGGCACACCGTAGGTGTAGGTGCCATTCTCGAACGAGCGCAACGAGTCGTTCCAGACGCGGAACACGTGGTCCGGGCCGACATCGCTGCAGTAGAAGTCGATTCCACCGTCGTTGAACGCGTCGACGAAGTCGAAGCCCATGCCGTCGGGCGCGTCCGTGATCCCGTACTGCGCGCTGACGTTCGTGAACCGCGAACCATCGAATCGGAACAGCTTGTTCGGCCCGTACGAACTCCCCTTGTCGTTGACCGTGTAGATGTCCTGCCAGCCGTCTCCGTCGAAGTCGAGGAACACGGCGAACAGCGTCGCCGCGGTCGGCTCGCAGACCGGATCCCCGGCGAAGACCTGCTCGAAGCGGCTGCCGGTGTTGTGGTACAGGATGCTCGGCTGCGGGACGTAGCCCGGCGCGAATCGGTTCGCGATGTAGAGGTCGAGACGTCCGTCGCGGTCGAAGTCGCCGAACGTGGCGCCCCAGGCCGAGGTGACCTGGTCGGTGAGCCCCCACTGGGTGGCGGCCTCGACGAACGAGCCGTTGCCGTCGTTCAGGTACAGCTGGACCGGCTGACGCCAGTTGCACAGCAACAGGTCCTCGTCCCCATCGTTGTCCACGTCGGCGGACTGCGCCGCGCGGAGCGCGAGGTTCGGCCCGAATCCCGCGTTCGCGGTGACGTCGGTGAAGTGCATCCCGCCGTCGTTGCGATACAGCTTGTGCTGGGTGCCGTTGAAGTTCCCCCCACCGACGAACAGGTCGACGTCCCCGTCCTTGTCGAAGTCGATCGCGCACATGCCCACGCCGTAGATCCCGTCGGGATAGACGGAGTCATCCATCGGGGCACCTTCGAGGCCCGAGCCGATCGTGACGTCCTGGAAGGTCTGGGCGGGAGAGAGGGACGCGATCACGAGGCTGCCGAGCGAGGCGAGCCACGACGTACGGACGCGGATCATGGGCACGAGCACGGGGGAGAGAATCCCGGCGGAGAGAGAGGTGAGATGAGATGAGAGAGGGAGAGAGAAC
>JAGQQZ010000546.1 GCA_020425915.1 Planctomycetota bacterium
CCGTGGCCCCGGCAACGGCGACCAGGCTCACCAAGCCCGCGGCGAACCAGCCTCCACCGCTGCCGCCCGTCGCGACGGCGTCCGGCGCTTTCGCGCCGCCGCGGATCTCCGCGATGCAACAGGCGCCGATGGTCTTGTCCTTGACGCGCAGCGCCTCCCCGTCGACCAGGTCGTGCTCGGGGATGGACGCGTTGCAGAGATCGCAGAAGTAGACTTCGGGTGCTTCCATGCGGAATGATCCTCTGGGCCGAAACCCATAGTACCGGTTCACTCGAAGGGAACCGCTCGATTCCGAACATCGAACACTCCGGGTGGCCCGGATCGGCGACCTGCGGCGATTCCCTGCCGCCGGCCGACCCCAGACGCATCGCGCCGGGGCACGGCACGTTGGGGATCAGAGCGAATCGAGTTGGGAGAGTTGCTCCCAGGGGAACTCATCACGACCGAAGTGACCGTAGGCAGCCGTCTTGCGGTAGATCGGACGTCGCAGTTGGAATGTCTCCTCGATCGCCGCCGGGCGCAGGAACGAACCGAAGTGTGCCCGCACCTTGTCCGTCAGTTCGTTGTCGCTCTTGAACACGTCACGGTTCAACGTGCCGAACGAATCGCAACGGATGCTCACGGGCTCGGCGATGCCGATCGCGTACGCCACCTGGACCTCGCAGCGTTCGGCCCATTGCTTGGCGACGACGTGCTTCGCGACCCAACGAGAGGCATACGCAGCCGAGCGGTCGACCTTGCTCGGATCCTTGCCCGAGAACGCACCGCCACCGTGACGCCCCATGCCGCCGTAGGTGTCGACGATGATCTTTCGGCCCGTCAGTCCGGCGTCTGCCTTGGGACCACCCTCGACGAAGCGGCCGGTGGGGTTCAGGAACCAACGCGTCTGGGAATCGAGCATCTCGGCCGGCAGGGTCTCCTCCGCGACCGTGCGAAGCGCGGCGTGCAGGTCCGCGTCGGAGACGTTGTCCGAGTGCTGGTGCGAGATGACGACGGTGTTGATGCGCGTCGGGTTCTGGTTCTCGTCGTACTCGACCGTGAGCTGACTCTTGGAGTCCGGTCGGAGGAAGCTGTAGCGACCACTCTTGCGCGCCGCGGCCAACGCCTCCAGGATGCGGTGGCTGTAGTGGATCGGGAACGGCATCAAGCTGTCGGTCTCCCGACATGCGTAGCCGAACATCATCCCCTGGTCCCCCGCGCCCTGCTCCTTGCTCTGCGACGTGTGCGCGTCGACGCCCAACGCGATGTCCGGGGACTGCTCACCGATGGCCGTGAGCACCGCACACGAGTTCGCGTCGAACCCGATCGACGGGTCGTTGTAGCCGATGTCCGCGATGACCTCGCGAGCCAGGGTCTGCACGTCGATGTAGGCCTCGGTCGTGATTTCGCCGGCGCACACGACGAGCCCCCGCGAGGTCAGCGTCTCGCACGCGACGCGTGACTTCGGATCTGCGGCGAGCGCGGCATCGAGGACGGCATCCGAGATCTGGTCACAGACCTTGTCCGGATGTCCTTCGCTCACGGACTCGCTGGTGAAGAGGCGGGGTTCTTGGCTCATGTCGAGGGGGGCCGTTCGGCCGGGAAGTAGAATCGCGTTCGGAGAATTGGCCGGGGACTGTAGCGACGCACCCGAGCGCGATCCACCGGTGCCCCGCCCGAGCGAGAAAACACGCCGCGCTGGCAACCCCGGAGCCCGTTCGGACTAGAAACCCTGGACGCGCGCACAGCGGGCGATTACTGTGCGGCGTCGTTCATTCCCGTTCCACCGAATCCATGCGTGCTGCCACGACTTCGATGATCCAGCACCGTACGTCCGTCGTCCTGATGCTGCTGAGCATCGTGATGCTGTGCGTTCTGGCGCTGATCGCCTGAAGATTCCAACCGTTCCGCTTCCGTGAGGCACTGGCGAGCCTCGCGAACGCGCTCACGCCGGGAGCCCCGGCGGCCGAGCGTCGTGGTCACGGTGTCGCTCGAGCATCGGACGGATCAGGCCCAGAGTCCGGTCCGTGGCCCCCTGATTGCGTCGGATGACCGCCAGGACGCGCTCCCCGATCCGGACGCGTGCTTCCGGGTCGCCGAACATACGGATCAGCTGCGGGACGAGTTCGTCGTGGCTGGAGATCTGCACGGCCGCGTCCGCGTCGAGCAACAACTCCACATCCGCTCGGAAGTTCTCGGTGTGCGGCCCGAACACAACCGGTTTGCCGAGCGCGGCGGGCTCCATCATGTTCTGGCCGCCGTGTGGAACCAGGCTACCCCCGACGAACGCGACGTCACAGACGCCGTAGAACGACTCCAACCGGCCCACCGTGTCGACGACCACGACGGAGCGGTCGGACAGCTCGGGCAGTCTGGATCCATCGTCACAGGCGCTCCAGCAGACCGGCTCGAACCCCAAGGTCACGAGCGCGTCGACCACGGTCGGTGCTCGCTCCGGGTGGCGTGGCACGGTCACCAGCCGGATCGTCTCACCGGTCCTGTTCCGCAGCTCGTCGACTGCCATGGCCACCCATTCGTCTTCGCGGCCGTGCGTGGAACCACAGACGAGCACCTTGCGGCCGTCGGCCGACAACCAACGACGCAGGCCGTTCGAGTCCCGTGGCGGAGACTTGAGCAACACGCCATCGTACTTCATGTTGCCGGTCACGACGACGCGCTCGGGCGAGATCCCCAGCGCCGTGAGTCGATCGCGATAGGCATCGATCTGGACACAGAACAGGTCGGTGTACCGAAGCTGCGGCAACAGCCTCAGCACGAGCCGATAGCCGCGGTAGCTTCGCTCCGAGATCCGCCCGTTGATGACCGCCACGGGAATCCCTCGACGCGCACTGGCCCAAAGGAAGTTCGGCCAGATCTCGAGTTCCATCAACAACACGCAGCTCGGCCGAATCCGATCGAGGGCCCGTCCCGGGAACCAACCGAAGTCGAGCGGATAGTAGATCACTCGGACGTCGGGGTACATCTCCCGCGCCACTTTCCGACCGGTCGTCGTCGTCGTGGAAACGACGATCTCCAGCTCCGGGAACTCGCGGCGCAGTCGGTCGATGAGTGAAGCCGCCGCCTTGACCTCGCCGACCGAGACGCCATGGATCCAAACGCAGTCCTGCCCCGCAGGCGTTGGATCCACGCGGCCGGTCCGCTCTCGAAGTCCGGTTCGATACCGCGCATCGAACACGAATCGCCAGGCGAAAACCGGGGACAGCAGCAGCCCGAGCACGCCGAAGAGCGAGTGATAGAGCACGAGCGACAGAGCTCCCCAGGCGAGCCGCAGTCCGCGCGGCTCAGCCACGGCCGAACCTCGTAGAGTCAGGCTTCACGTCGCGCGATCAGCCGAATGCCGGGGCGCAGCACTTCTTGTACTTGATCCCCGACCCACACGGGCAGGGATCGTTGCGACCAGGCCTCTTTCCACCGGGCGCGGCCTGAGGCGTCGGCTGAGATTCCGGTTTCCGCTCGACCGGCCTGGCCGGCGCAGCGGGCCGTGCACCTCCACGCGGACGAACCTGGACCTTCGCACCCTTGGCGATCGCCTCGGCGACCTCGGGCGGAGCCTGTCCGGCGGCCACCATCGCCTCGACCATCGCCTGGGCGGTGACCGGGTCCGGCGGCAATTGCGGCGGCGGCGCCGCACGGCGCGGGGCGACGGGCACCGGCGCCTTCTCGACGTCCACACGGAACACGAGGTTCGTCACATGCTCAGCGATCTCGTGCTTGAGCTGCTTGAACTTCTCGAATCCCTCCTTCTTGTACTCGTTCTTCGGATCGATCTGCGCGTAGCCGCGCAGTCCGATGCCGTGCTTGAGTACCTCCATCGCGTACAGGTGGTCCTTCCACTTGTTGTCGATGGTGTCGAGCAACAGGAACTGCTCGAGCTTCTCCCAGTCGTCCGGACCGACTTCCTCGCTGCGACGCTGGATCGCCGCGCGGATCCGATCGTTGATCCACTCGAACAGCTCGTCGCGACCGACGTCGCGCAGACCGTCGAGATCCACGATGTCCCCCACCTTGTGGCGAAGGAACGTCTCGATCTCGTCGAAGTGAACGGGCTCGTCCTTGTTCGAAGCGTACTCGTCGAGGTTCGCGCCGATGACCTCCTCGAACATGCCGAGGATCTTGTCGCGCAGACCATCTTTCTCGAGCACCTCCTGGCGCTGCACGTAGATGAACTTGCGCTGCTTGTCCATCACCTCGTCGTATTCGAGGAGGTTCTTGCGGATGTCGAAGTTGCGCTGCTCGACCTTCTTCTGCGCACGCTCGATCCCGCGTGTGACCATGCCACTCTCGATGACTTCGCCCTTCTTGAGGCCGAGTCGCTGCATCATCGTCTTGACCCAGTCGCGGGCGAAAATCCGCATCAGGTCGTCGTCGAAGCACAGGTAGAACATGGTCTTGCCGGGGTCACCCTGGCGGCCGCAGCGGCCTCGCAGCTGGTTGTCGATCCGGCGCGCCTCGTGCCGCTCGGTTCCGATCACGAGCAGTCCTCCGAGGTCGAGGACCTCCTTCTGCTCGGCCTTGCACGCGACCTCGAGCTCCGCGAGGCGCGCGGCGGCCTCCGGCGAATCGACCTCCCACGACTTGGAACGGGCCTCGTGCTCGACGATCATCTTCGGATTTCCACCGAGGACGATGTCCGTGCCGCGACCGGCCATGTTCGTGGCGACGGTCACGGCCCCCTTCCGGCCGGCCTGTGCGATGATCTCGGCTTCGCGCGCGTGGTGCTTGGCGTTCAGCACTTCGTGACGAATCCCCGCCGCGCTGAGCCGATCGGAGATCTTCTCCGAGTTCGCGATCGAAGTCGTGCCGACGAGGATCGGACGACCGCGTTCGTGATCCTCGCGAATCAACTCGACGATCGCATCCATCTTGTCGTCCTCGTCGAGGTACACGAGGTCGTCCGCGTCCTCACGCCGCATCTCCTTGTTGGTCGGGATGGACACGACGTCGAGGTCGTAGATCTTCGAGAACTCGGCAGCCTCCGTCATCGCCGTGCCGGTCATGCCAGCCAGCTTGTCGAACATGCGGAAGTAGTTCTGCAGCGTGATCGTGGCGAGGACTTGCGACTCCTCCTGCGGTCGCAGCCCTTCCTTCGCTTCAACCGCCTGGTGCAGTCCGTCACTCCATCGACGACCGGCCATCAGGCGACCCGTGAACTCGTCGACGATGATGACTTCGACCTGGCCGGACTTCTCGTTCTGGGCGACGACGTAGTTCTTGTCGCGCTCGTAGATGTGGTGCGCCCGCAGCGATTGCTCGATCAGGTGCGGCCACTCCATGTTGTTCGGATCACCGTAGAAGCTGCCGACGCCCGCGAGCTGCTCGGCCTTCTCCGTGCCTGCGTCCGTCAACAGGACCTGCTGCTCCTTGAGCTTGATCTCGAAGTGCTCGTCCTCCTTCAGCGCCCGCGCGACGCGGTCCGCCTTGAGGTGCTTCTCGGCTTTGCCTTCGGGCGGTCCGGAGATGATCAGCGGCGTCCGGGCTTCGTCGATGAGGATCGAGTCGACCTCGTCGATGATCGCGAAGTGCATGCGCTTCTGCACCTGCTCCTCGGGACGCCACTTCATGTTGTCGCGCAGGTAGTCGAACCCGAACTCGTTGTTCGTGCCGTAGATGATGTCGCAGGCGTACTGCTCCTGACGCTCACTCGGCCCCATGTTCGACTGGATCGCACCGACGGACAGCCCGAGGTACTCGAAGACCGGAGCCATCCAGTCCCGGTCCCGCTTGGCGAGGTAGTCGTTGACCGTGACGACGTAGACGCCGCCATGGTTGATGGCGTTGAGCGCGGCCGGGAGCGTCGCGACCAACGTCTTGCCCTCGCCGGTGACCATTTCTGCGATGCCGCCCGAGTGCATGACCATGCCGCCGATGAGCTGGACATCGAAGTGCCGCAGGCCGATCGACTCGATCGCAGCGCGTCGCGTCATCGCGAACATCTCGGGCAACGCATCGTCGAGCGACGCCTGGCCGCCTTCGACCTTCTCTCGCCACTCTCGAACCCGAGCGCGAATCTGCTCCTGGTCCATTCCATCGGCCCAGTCCGAGAGCTCGTTGATCTTGTCGAGCGTCGGTTGGAACCGCGTGAGGGCCCGCTGGTTCGCGGACCCGAAAACACTCTGCAACTTCTTGCCGAGACGTCCGGGCAATGACCCGAGATCGATCTTCATCTTGTGACTTCCCTGGAGCCCCATCGGGCTCGAATCCTGTCTGCGAAACGCCCACGCCGAGGACCTCTCGGCGCGCTACGAAACCACCGCACACCCGTGGGTGGCGGCGCATCGCAGGTCAGGGCGCACGCGGCGCCGGCAGGCCGCCTCGGCCCACGCGCCAGTATCGCGGCAGATCGTGCGACGAACGCGCATCGCACGGCGCGCGTTCGACGCTGACGAGTTCGGCCGGGTCGAGGACGAAGTACTCGATCCGCTGACCCCCGTCGACCGACGCCTCGATCGCTGTTCGGGAGGACCACGCCGACGCTCGGGCGTCCGCCACGACGACGCCGACGACCATCAACAGGAACCAAACCGTCACCACCGAAGTTCGGCGGCTCACGGTCGGCTCCGTGCGGGGTTGTGTGCGGACGTCGTTCACGAACTGGATTCTCGAGCTTCCATCACGTGGTTGACCATCTTGTACAGCAACCCCTCGTTGTAGGGCTTGGCCAAGAAGCCGTCAGCCGCGTGAATCTCTTGCATACTGATCTTACTGGCCGTGCACAGCAAGACCGGAATATCGCGGGTGACCACGTTCGCCCGGAGTGCGGCGATGACCTCGAGCCCGTCCATCTCCGGCAGCTCGTAGTCCAGCAGGATCATGTCTGGGCGATGCTCGAGGGCCATTTCGAGGCCTTTCCGGCCGTCGTGGGCCTTCTGGATCGAGTATCCACGGGCCTCCAGGAGCGTCTCGACGGTCTCGGCCAGGTCCTCTTCGTCGTCGACCACGAGGATCTTGCGGTCCTTGGCCTCCTCCTGGGTCGAGCTCGCACAGCGCTCGGCGACCTCCCGGCGGAGCTGGGCGGCGGTCGGCACGCCGATCTCCTCGAGCCGCTGCTCGATCTTCACCTTCAGCTCCCGGTTGAAGCGCCGCACGGCCATCCATGCCTCGTAGTCCGGATAGTCTGGCTTGATCTCCATGTCGTCGTGGGTGTCCACGCCGAACTGGAACTGCCCGTCGACGATGTGCTCCTGGAAGACCAGCTTCATGAACGGGTAGTTGCGGTTGCCGAGCCGCATCGTGTAGCGCGCGAGCTCACCCTCCTCGTGGTCCGCCTGGAACAGTTTCAGGAGCTCGCGCGGAGGCGCATCAGGAGGCAAGTCGAGGTCCGGGATCCAACGGGGCTTGGTACCGCCGCCATAGGCGAGTTCGAGGTAGTTCTCGACGGCTTTCGTCAGCACGCCCAGCGTCAGTTCCTCGAGCCTCACGAGAGCCCCACCTCAGCCTTGTCGGATTCCGAGCATCACGGGTTGTTTCGGCGAGCGACGCGCACGGCTGAACGCCAATTCAGCAGGTTCGCGACGGCTCTCGGCAATATAGTCCGAAAGCCGGCGCGATCTTCGGTTTTTCACGAAGCTCGCGCGCGCTGCGCGTCCTCGCGCCACAACAGGATCGCGAGCGTGATCGCGCCGACGCAGATGCAGGAGTCGGCGACGTTGAAGGCCGGAAACGACCAGACCTCGACACCGTCGCGGACCCAGGAGAACTCGAGGAAGTCACGAACCGCCGAGTACGGCTGCGTCAGGTTGTCGTACAAGTTGCCGATGGCACCGGCCATGATGAGCCCGAGCACGAGCTGCTTGAACCTCTGCAGCGACGGCGTCCGCGCCGCGATGTAGACCAACACCCCCATCGCGACGAATCGCAGGACGACGAGTCCGCTCGTGAAGTCCTTCGCGAGCCCCCAGATCGTGCCGGTGTTGCGATACTGGACGAGTTCGAACTTCACGACCCCGGTCCACACCTCGACGAACCGAGCGCCCTCGGGGGCGTGCCCCTGGGTCGACTCGAGGTGGGCGAACACCGAGGCCTTCGACCACAGGTCGAGCGCCACCAGGGGCAGGATCGGCACCCAGAACCACCACTTGCCCACGAACCAGACGAGTGGCTCGCGAACGTTCTCGCGCGGCTCGACCACGCCGGTCGCCCGGTCGCTCACTTTCCGGACGACTCGTTCGCCGAGTCGTCGTGCGAGTGCTCACCGTCCGCGTGGGAGTGACCGTGGTCTTCCTCGGACGGCGTCGCCGGCTTGGAATCCGTCGTGCAACCGAATAGCGAGAGGCCGCAAGCGAGAAGGAACAGGATCGCGAGTTTGCTCTTCATGGGGGCAGGAGTTTACGCGCGACGCGCCCGGAAGTGGACTCGAACCGGGCGCTTTCGCGGCGCGCGTTCGGGATCAGGCGATCTCGCGATCCTGCTCCAGCCCGGCCTGACTCTCGACGCAGTTGCGCGCCCAGGGGATGTACTCGAGCCGTTCCTTCGGGATCCAAGGATCGTGCTTCTTGCCCTTCTGCTGCTTGCGACGACACATCGACGGGTCGTCCGCGCAGAACAGGCACATGCCGTACGGTTGCTCGCCATCGCCGTCGATCCGGTCGAGGGACTCCTCGATCATCTGGATCGTCTCTTCCTCGTTCTCGATCAGGCCGAGGAGGAAGCTCTGGTCGTAGTTGTCGGTCCCCTGGTCGGCCAGGTGATCGACCGAGGAGTCCTGCTCCGACGCCCGGAGGGCTTCGTCGCGCATCGAACCAACGTCACCTCGCAGGCTCGCGAGATGGGACTGCAGCAGCTTCTTGTACTTGTTGAGCTCGGCCTTCGTCGGTTTTGGCATCGGTCGAATTCGCTGGATGCTGAGGTCTCAGGGGGGCGCGGTTGCGGGGTTTCTCGGGCACTTCCAGACCTCGAACCCCTCCATTTGCTCGATCGCTCCGGATCGGGGGCGCGGACCATACGGCGCCCCCGAGCGCCGGTCAAGCTGGAGCGAACTTCGTGACTTCCAGCCCGAAACGCGCACGATGGTCGGCCTGGCCCGCGACGCGCAGCGGCCCACGAAGCACGTCGACAGGCGCGCTGACGGGCGAAGACGAGGCGAATTCTTGACGACCGAAAACCGACGGAGACTGGCCGAGTTCCTCGTGTTCCTCGGAGCCGAGCTGCAGCTGTCCAAGCACACGGTCGCAGCCTACCGGCGAGACCTCGAACGATTGTTGTCCGAGGAACCCGCGACCGAGCTCCCGGACCGCGAGTCGATCCTCCAGCACCTCGGCGGACTCCGACGCACACACGCGCCCGCATCCGTGGTCCGCGCGATCGCGGCGATCCGCGGGTTCTACAAGTTTCTCCTCGCCGAAGGCGCGATCGAGACCGACCCGACCGAGGGACTGCTCGGCGTCCGCCGCGAGCAGCAGCTGCCGAAATCGCTGAGCCGACGAGTGCTGGAGCGGCTTCTGGCCGACGGCGTCGGCGCGGACGACACACCGCTCGGGCTGCGCGACCGCTGCATCCTCCACGTCATGTACGCGACCGGCTGCCGCGTTTCCGAGGTCACGGGACTGCGCGTGGACGGCTACCTGCGGGACCACGCGTTCCTCAGGTTGCTCGGCAAGGGCGACAAGGAACGGCTCACCCCGCTCTCACCGATCGCCGTCGAGTTGCTGGATCGCTACCTGACCGAGGCACGCCCGCTGCTCGCGCAGCGCCGGCGCGTCGTCGACCGAGTGGCCGAGGACGCGATGTTCCTGTCCCACACGGGCCGTCGCCTCGACCGGCAGCGAATCTACCAAGTGGTCCGGCGGGCCGCGGACCGGGCAGGCCTCCGCGTCGCGTGCTCACCACACACGCTCCGACACTCCTTCGCCACCCACCTCGTCGAGGGCGGCGCGGATCTCCGTGTCATCCAGGAGATCCTCGGGCACGCGTCACTCGCTACCACGCAGATCTACACCCACGTCGACCGCGATCGACTGCGGTCGACGCACGAGCGCTTTCACCCGCGCGGTTGATCGCCATCGTCGTGCTCGGTGTCTCGTAGACTCTGGAACACGGCCTCTGCGACCGCGTCGGGTACGACCGCGCGCAGCTGCTCGAGGCTCGCCGAACCCACACCCTGCAGCGAACCGAACTCGCGGAGCAGCTTCCGCCGGCGCGCCGGTCCGACTCCCGGAATCCCGTCGAGCCGACTCGTCAGGGATTCCCGCCGCTTCCGGTGGTACGTGATCGCGAACCGGTGCGCCTCGTCGCGGATGCGCAGCAGGAGGAACAGCGCCTGACTGGACCGCGGCAGGATGACGGGGAACGGATCGCCCGACAGCCAGACCTCCTCGAGCCGCTTCGC
>JAGQQZ010000547.1 GCA_020425915.1 Planctomycetota bacterium
CTGATTCGTGGCTACGCCGCGACGGTCCACACCTGGAACCTCCGAGTGTTCGATCCGACTTGGTTCGCCGAGGACGCGGCACCGTTGGAGTCGAACCTGCGCCGACGCGCGGAAGCCCGACGTTCGGATTCGAAGCTGAGCATGGCCACGCTGGCCTATCTGGAGTTCCTCGAGCGCGGCGGGAAGATCGAGTTCTGCGATCTCGGCCCGTCCCTGCTCGGCCGATTGTTGGAGCGGCGGACGCCGATCCTCACCGGATTGTCCGCGACCTTCCTCTATCACGAAGCGCGCCAACGGCCCGACGACGTCTCCGACGACATCGACGGTGACCCGGTCGGTCACTTCGTCGTCCTCATCGGCTTCGATCCGAGCACCCGCGAAGTCGTGATTGCCGATCCGATGCACCCGAACGCATTCTCCGAGAACCACATCTACTCCGTACCGGTTGAACGATTGATCGGCGCGACCTTCCTCGGCGCGCTGACCTACGACGCGAACCTGATCGTCATCGAGCCTTCGGATCACGACCCCGAGGCCGCCCGATGAGGACGATCGTCGTCACACACGCCGGTGAGGACTGGCCACTGGACGGCTCGGGGATCGAGTCGGTCGAGGCCCACGCGTACCTGGCCGAGCCGAAGTGGCTCGAGGAGAAGGGCCTGCGCGTGTTGAACCTCTGCCGGTCGTACCGCTACCAGAGCGAGGGCTACTACGTGTCGCTGCTCGCGGCGGCGCGGCGGCACCGGCCGTTCCCCGACCTCCGCACGGTGCTCGACATGAAGTCGCGCTACTTCGTGCGCTCTGTCGACGAAGAGCTCGACGACCTGATCCAGTCGAGCTTGCACGACATCCACGCCGAACAGTTCGTGCTCAGCATCTACTTCGGCAAGAACCTCGCGCAGCGGCACTCGAAGCTCGCTTGGCAGTTGTTCACGCACTGTCCTGCGCCGCTGCTGCGGGCGCAGTTCCGCCGCGGCAAGCGCTGGAAGATGACGAGCATCGGGCCGATCGCGCTGCGCGACGTGCCGGAATCCCACCGTGAGTTCCTCGGCGAGGCCGCCGAGAGCTACTTCGGTCGGCGGCGCGAACCCGTGCGCTCGCGTCGGCCCGCACGCTACGACCTCGCGATCCTGTACGATCCGAACGAGGAGTTGGCGCCGTCGGACGCGAAGGCGATCGAACGCATGCGTCGCGCGGCGACGGCGGAGGGGTTCGACGTCGAGTTGATCCAGCGCGAGGACTTCGGGCGGCTGTCCGAGTTCGACGCGCTCTTCATCCGCGAGACGACGAACGTCGACCACCACACGTTCCACTTCGCCCAGCGCGCGGAGTCGGAGGGCATCGTCGTCATCGACGATCCCGAGTCGATCCTGCGCTGCACGAACAAGGTCTACCAGGCCGAGGCGATGCAGCTGCGCGGGATCGCGACGCCGAAGACGCTCGTCCTCGACAGCAGCGACCCTGCCACGATCGAGGACGAGATCGGGTTCCCATGCGTTCTCAAGTCACCGGACAGCTCCTTCTCGCAGGGCGTCGTGAAGTGTGACGACGCCAACGAGTTCGAGCGGAACGCGAAGCAAATGCTCGAGCACTCCGAGCTGTTCCTCGCGCAGGAGTTCCTGCCGACCGACTTCGACTGGCGGATCGGCGTGTTCGGTGGCGAACCGCTCTATGCGTGTCGCTACCTGATGGCGGGCGGACACTGGCAGATCATCAAGCAGACGCGCTCGGGCAAGTTCCGCTACGGGAAGGTCGAACCGGTCGCGCTCGAGGAGGTGCCGCCGCGCGTGAGGAAACTCGCGGTCAAGGCTGCGGCGATCATCGGCGACGGCCTCTACGGCGTGGACATCAAGGTGTCGGGGAAACGCGTCGTCGTCACCGAGGTCAACGACAACCCCAGCCTCGACGCCGGTTGCGAGGACGCCATCCTGCACGACGAACTCTACCGAAGGATCGCGCGAGGCCTGCTCGAGCGAATCGAGACCCTGAGAGGACTGAACACGTGACCGGTGAATGGCTCGGGTTGTTCGAGGGCTGGGGCATCGAGATCGAACGCATGATCGTCGACCGCACGTCGCTCGACGTGCGACCGATCGCGGACGAATTGCTGCGTGACGTCGCGCAGTCCGACGAGTGGGTCGAGGACTTCGAGGACGGACCGGTCGGGATCTCCAACGAACTCGTCGCGCACGTCATCGAGCAGAAGAACGTGGCGCCCGCCGCGACCATCGACGAGCTCGTCGAACCGTTCGAGGCGTCGACGAAGGCGATCGACGACGCGCTGCGCCGGCACGGAGCGCGCCTGATGCCGACCGCGATGCACCCGTGGATGTGCCCGTCGCGGGAAACCAAGATCTGGCCGCACGAGAGCCGACCGATCTACGAGGCCTATCATCGGTTGTTCGACTGTCATCGGCACGGGTGGGCCAACCTGCAGAGCGTGCACCTGAACCTCTCGTTCGACGACGACGACGCGTTCGGTCGACTCATGGCGGCGGTGCGACTCGTGCTGCCGATCGTGCCGGCGCTGGCCGCGAGTTCGCCCGTCGTCGACGGCCGCATCACGGGCATGCTCGACAGTCGCATCGACGTCTACCGGTCGAACTCGAGCCGCGTGCCGGCGGTCTCCGGAGAAGTGATCCCCGAACCGATCTTCCGCGAAGACGAGTACCGCCGCCGCATCTCGGCGCGCGTGACCGAGGAACTCGCCGCGGCCGGCGCCGACCCGCTGTTGCTCGGCAGCGACTGGGGCAACGCGCGTGGCGCGATCGCGCGCTTCGATCGCCACGCGATCGAGATCCGGCTGATCGACGCGCAGGAGTGTCCGCGCGCCGACCTGGCGGTGTGCGCGGCGATCGGCGGCGCGGTCCGCGCGCTCGTCGAGGAACGTTGGTCGGATACGAACGCCCAGCGGGCCTGGGCGTCGTCCGCGCTCGTCGATCTGCTCGCGCGCTGCTCCTGGAGTGGCCCGGCCGCGCGCATGCCGGCCGAGTTCGTCGCGATGTTCGGAGCGGACGGGGCCGTCACGACGGCCGGGGGCCTGTGGAAGTGGCTCGTCTCGAACACGTTCGCGGGCCCTGCCGCGCTCGAGGCGCCGGTCGAGCGGATCCTGCGAGATGGCACGCTGGCCGAGCGGATCGTCCGTGAACTCGCCGGAGACTCGGGCGAGGAGGCGATGTTCGGGACCTACGAGCGCCTGTGTGACGCCTTGGTCGAAGGCGTCTCTTTCGGACGATGAACGACCCCGAGCGAGCTGACGCCATCGGCGAATCTCCTAGACCGATCACGGCGGTCGCGCTCGACCGTCGCATCGATTGGTCTCGGCTGACGACGCCGAGCGACTGGCGCGAGCTGCGTCGGTATCCGTACGGCCGGAGCTACGCGCTCCGCGACGAAGCGACGTTGTTCGTGTTCGGATTCGGTGCCGTTGTCTGCGACGGCCGCGCGACGATCCAGGAGTTCGGGCGCGAAGTCGAGGCGTGCACGGGTGCCGTCATGCTCGAGCCGACGAAGGAGACCTACTTCATCTCCGTCGACTCATCCGCGACCGAGTCCGGCATGCGCGTCGGCTGGGATCGCGTCGTCATCGCCGAACGCCGGCCGGAACTCGTCGCAGCCGTTGCGCTGTCACTCGCACAGAGCGTCGCACTCGAACGCTACGAAGTGGCGGTCGACTCTGTGCTCGATCGGACCCTCGAGTTGTCGGCCCGACTGGCGAAGAGTGGTCGGCTGCGATTCTCGACCCGCGGCCTGATCGAGCGCGTCGGTCGGCTGAACGCCGATCGCCTCGAACTCGCACGGTGGTTCTACCTGATCGATCGCCCCGAGGAGACCTGGGAGAACCCGCGCGTCGCGCAGCTGCACGACGCGCTGTTCGCGAACCTCGAACTGCGTCAGCGCCACGACGCGATGCAGCACAAGCTCAGCACCGCCGAGCGCGCGACGCAGTCGGCGCTCGAACTCTGGCACGGGCGTCGCTCGAATGCGCTCGAGTGGGCGATCGTTTGGTTGATCGTCGTGGAGATCGTGCTCGGGGTCTGGGATCGGATCTGAGCGCCGTCTCGAGGCCAGCCCCGAACCCGAACCCGCAACCTCAGTACGGCGTCAACTCGGTGATCGTGAACTCCTCGAACACCATCCCGACGCCGATCGGCTGCGAACACGACGTGTGCACGGTCACCGCATTCGTCTCACCGCCTCCCGACACCGTGAAGTCGCACTCGTTCGGCAGCCGACCCGCGTGCGCCTGGTGGTGCAGCGACGGCGACGCCTCGATGAACGTCGTCACGTAGAGGCAGTCGTCGATCTTGATGATGTTCTCGATCCACACGCCGTTGCCGCCCGACATCGGTAGCGCCGGCGGCGAGTTCGGATCGTAGTCGACACTCGTCGACGGATCGCCGGAGCCACCGGCGTGGCCGCTGACCGAGCTCGTGATCGTCACCGGGAAGTCGGTGATGCCGCTGAGCTTCGTCACATGGCCGAGCGACGCGACACCGCCGCCATCGCACGGCTCCTCACCGATGCAGATCAGGTTCGAGATCGCGAGCGAGTTCGGCGCGTTGACGTCGAGTCCGAGCGCTTGGCAGCAGAGCAGGTCGTCGATCTGGAACGAAGGCACGTTCACCGTGAACTCGGAAACGCCACCGGCCGGGATCGTCAACAGGAACTCGACGAGGTGGTTGCTGAACGGCAGGCACGACGTGCCCAGCCCGAGCAGGTTCGTCGAGCCCGTGCCGAGGTCACACGCCAGGCAGATGTGGGACATCGGCTCGCCCGTGATCCGCAGGATCACCTGAGCGCCGGGACCGGTGCCGTCGTTGTTGACCGAGATGATCTCGAACAGCAGGTTGCCCTGGCCGCCGCACTGAGCGGAGGTCGAGGTCGTCGGGAGGCAGAACGCGGCACCGAGGACCAGCGCCGAGAGGATGCGGGGGGCACGGATGTGAGTCATGGTTGCGTCGAGTCCGCGGATGCGAAGGAGAGCGTCGGGGCGACACCGCGATCATACGAAGATCCCGCGCGATGCGCGGAGCTTCGATCTCACCGGGGCGACGGCGGCACGAGCTCCAGCTCGAATTCGTTCTCGCCGGGCAGCAGGTCGAGCCACGGCTTCTGGAGCGCGAACCGCTCGTCGCGCACGACGACCTGGATACGCCCCACCGGAGCTTGGAAGTGGAAGGCCGCTTCGTCTTCGTCCCGTTCGACGACCTCGAGTCCGTAGCCACGCACTTCGGCCGGGACCTCGGTGTGCCACGAGATGCGTTCGAGTTCGACCGCATCTCCAGTCGAACTGTCGCGCAACCGCACCGTGACCTCTGCGGGATCGGGCACGACGATCTGCAGTTCGTCCGCTCCCTCCGGCGGCACGACGAGCAGCTCGCGGTGTTCCGTGCCCTGGATCGTCAACAGGTAGCGACCCGGATAGATCGCGTTGGCGACCGACCAGCGATAGACCTCCGGGTCGTCGGTGCGTTCCAGGTCGCGGAAGTAGACCGTGTGCCACGTGTCGTCCAGGCGCGCGAGGTCGCGCTCCGGCTGCAGCGAGAGGTAGACCCTCTCGGTGTTTCGCCAGCGGCGCGAGATCCGCAACGTGCCGCCGACGCGAACGCGCGCAGGCGGCGGCACCGTGTCGCGGACCGCGATCTCCACGACGGTTCGCTCACCGGCCCGCACTTCGACGTCCGCGGATCCGAGTTCGAGCGGACGATCGAACCATGCACCCTGCTGGACTCGCGCCGAATAGCGCCCGGGTTCGAGGCCGACGAACAGCTGAGCACGATCGAGCTCCGCGTCCAGCTCGGCGAGCGGCAGGTTGGAAGGCGACTTCGACAGCCGCAGCGCCGTGTTGGGCGGCAGTTTCGGGCCGAGGATCCAAACCTCCAGATCCCCCGCGCGTTCGAGCCGCACCGTCATCTCCTCCGTGGCCTCGTCGGACACGGACTCGCGTTGCCAACCGTAGCCTTCCGCTCGGAACCAGTACGTCCGCGTCGTGCCCGCGAGCCGGGGCCGATCACGCGGCAGTAGGAACGGCGAGAGCGCGAACGTCTCGCTCCGCCCGCCGCGCGGCATTCGTTGCTGTGCGAACTGCCAAGGCACACCCCACTCGACGCGAATCCCGCTGAGTTCGCTGCCGGTCTGCGCGTCGACGACGTGGACGATCGGACCAGGTTCGACCTGCGAACTCGCATCTTCCGTCGCCCGCCCGGTCGCCGGCGATGCGACGTCGCTCGCGCGCTCGTCCGTCTCGATGTCGTCGACCAGCGTCCGCTGCGGCGGCACGACCGCGGGCTGGATCGGGGGCTCGTCAGGCGGCGATTCGACCTCCGGCGGCGCGACCCATGGGTCGCGTGTCGAGGCTTGCCGCCACACGACGACGGCCGCCACGGCGACGATGCCCGCGACCAGTAGAACCCGCGTGCGCGCTTCCATGATTCGAGGCCGGCGAACCCGGCCCAACCGTCGATGATAGCGCGAGAGATGCTCCGGCGACGCCGTTCGGATACGCTCGAAGGGCTCCTCTTTCCGTCCCCCCAGCAGAGTCCATGCGCCACCTCACCCTCGGCCTCGCACTCGCCGCGACGGCTTCCCTCGCTTCCGCTCAGTTCCCCGCGTTCGAGAGCCCGCAGATCCGCCCGCTCGCGATCTCGCCCGACGGCCTGCGACTGCTCGCGACCAACACGCCGGACAATCGCGTCGCCTACTTCTCGATCGCGAACCCGAGGCTCCCACTGCTGCTGCGTGAGATCCGCGTCGGACTCGAACCCGTCGCGGTCGCGTTCCGGACCGACGACGAAGCGTGGGTCGTCAACCACCTGTCCGACACCGTGAGCATCGTCGATCTCACGACGGGCGTCGTCGTCGCGACGCTGCCGGTCGGCGACGAGCCGAGTTCGATCGTGTTCGCGAACGGTCGTGCGTTCGTGACGATCGCGACGCGGCGCAAGGTCACGGTGTTCGACGGATCGACGCGCGCGCATCTCGGTGACATCGACGTGTTCTGCGACGAGCCGCGCTGGGCCACGGCGAGTCACGACGGAACGCGAGTGTTCGTCGCCGCGCACAAGTCCGGCAACGACACGACGATCATCCCGTTCGCCGTGGCGCCACCACCGCCGCCGCCGACCAACCCGTCACTGCCCGCCGCACCTCAGGTCGGCAAGATCGTCGACAGCGAGGACCCGGCGTGGACCGCAGCGCACAGCGTCGACCTGCCGGACTACGACGTGTTCGAGATTGACACGACGGCGCTCACGGTGGTCCGCCGCCACGTCGCGGTCGGAACGATCCTGTTCGGGCTCGATGTCGATCCCTCGAACGGCAGCCTGTGGGTCGCGAACACCGAGGCCCGCAACCTCGTGCACTTCGAGCCCGCGCTCCGCGGCCACCCGGTCGATCACCGTATCACGCGCATCACGACGGGCGGCGGGTCGCCGACGATCACCGCCTTCGACCTGAACCCGTCGATCGACTACAGCGTGTTGCCGAACCCGGCCGCGCTCGCGACCGCACTCGCGCAGCCGACCGACGTCGAATTCGCGCCGAGCGGTGCCGAGCTCTACGTCGCGGCGTTCGGCAGTGATCGGATCGGCGTGGTGAACCCATCGAA
>JAGQQZ010000548.1 GCA_020425915.1 Planctomycetota bacterium
CCGATCGGTGGTCGGCGTCCACGCGCACCAGGCACGCGAGGATGTTCCGCGCGGCGATCCGCATACGCACGGGATCGAGGTTGTAGTGCGGGTTGCCCCGCGGGTGCAGATCCGGCCCGGCCCCGCGATGGACGCTCTCTGGAACCTCGAGCGCGGGAACCCCGATCGAAGCATCGCAGAACCCCGGCGCTCCCGGCCGGATCCGGTCGTTCCGCGCTGTGCGCAGCAACGCGGGAACCCAAGCGTGCTCGCCGTCGAGACCCAGTTGGATGAACACGTCGGCCCGCCGCAGCTTGATCAACAACGACGGACGAATCCGGACCAAGTGAAGGTCTTCGCTACCCTGCGTCAAACTGATCGCGGTGACCGCGTCGCCACCGATGCGCTCTGCGATGTCCGCGAAGTCGGGAATCGTCGCGACGACTTGCACCTGCGCGACGGCGCCGAGCGCGACACTCGCTCCGACCAAGCACGCGGTCCCGAACGACCTGATTCGTCTACCAATCGATGCCATGACCATGCGATCCCAGGATAACCGTCCACTGGAGGAGAAGACCGATCGAGTCCTCGACCGGATCGTCGAAGCGTCGCACTTCGACACGCAACCGGTTGAACTCGTTGAGGCGATGCGTGACGAACAAGCCAGCGTCCCAGGACTCCTCGGCGTCGTCTTCCGCGTGTTGGAAGTGCCCGCCGCTGGCCCCGAACGACCAATTCCGATTCACGAGCTGCTCCGCGTAGCCGTAGAAGCCGAACGCGTGTGACTTCGTCACGGCCATGCCGTCGTCGCTGTGTTCGGTGTCCGCGTGCAACAGCTCGGCACCAATACTCGTCCCTGCGCCCGTCTCGGCGTCCAGAGTCTTGTAGAGCACGTCGGCGCCGACGATCGTCGAAGCGAGATCGACGCTGACGACGGTCATCCCGGATTCGTAGAACGCGCGCGCCGCCGGAGCCCACGCGACACTCGCGCCGACCTGGAGCGTCCCGCTCTCCCCGACGTCGGCAAGGGCACTGATCCGCCCGCTGTAGCCGAAGTTCGCGAAGTCGCGATCACCGAACGGTTCCACGCCACCGTCCCCGTGGTCGTGATCCGCTGCCGGGCCGAACACCGCGTGGGAATCGCCATCCAGGCCGTTGACGATGCCGGCGGACCAGCGGACCAGCGTCGCGTCGCCGACCTCGAAGTAGTGGTGCAGCTCGAGACCCGTTCCGCGCAGCGATCCCCCGAGGTAGTCCTGCAAGACCTGGGGCTTGTCGACGAACGGCAGGTCGTGATCGTGAACCGACGACAGCTTGCCGAAGTCGACGTTGTAGCGGCCGGCCTTCAACTGGAACGTGTCGGGCAGCCAGTCGTCCGCGAGCACGAACGCCTCTTCGAGTTCGATGTCCGACTCGTCGAAGTGGACGTAGACCTGGTACGAGATCGACGGATCCACACGCCCGACGAACCCGAGTTCGACGTCGCGCAGCAGGAACTGGTTGTGGCGCTCGAAGTTGTCGTCGCGATCGGTGCCGGCGAACACGAAGTCACCGATGACGCTGATCGCCGGGTTGAAGGCGCTGTCGAACATCGTCGTCTGCCCGAGATCGGTGAGTCCCCGGCGTTCCGGTGACGGCGAATCCTGCTCCCCACGGGACTGCGCGGACTGCTCGAGCGCTCGGACTCGATCCTCGAGCGATCGGTCCCCGGATTGTGCGGACGCCGAGATCGCAACGCAGAGCGATGCGAGGACGAGTGGCGCGAACGGCGGATTCTGGCTGGCCATCTGGGCTCGGAACTCCTCGCAGATGCGAATGCATCCGCAATTCGGGCCTCCTTCTAGCAAATGCGTTCGCGATTGCAAGAGAATCCGATCGGACCTAGAATCGCCGGTCATGCGCAAGACGCGGCAACGAGAGGCGATCCTGGCCGTGCTCTCCGGCGAGCGCCGCCCGCTGACCCCGACCGAAATCGTGGGCCTCGCCGACCAGGCGGTTCCGGGCATCAACCTCGCCACGGTCTATCGCAACCTGAAGCTGCTGGCCGAGACCGGCCAGGTGATCTCGGTCGAGTGCTTCGGCCAGACCGCGCGCTACGAGGTGGCCGGACTGGACCACCACCATCACTTCCTGTGCGAGGACTGCGATCGCCTGTTCGACCTGCCCGGCTGTGTCGAGGACTTCGAGAGCATCGCTCCCCGCGGCTTCGAAGTGCGGCGGCACCACGTCCAGTTGGCGGGCCGGTGTGATGAGTGTGCGGCGGGGTAGGCCGGGGGGCGTGCGCTCGGACTGCGCGAGCTCGCGAACGCTCGGATCGAAGGCAAGACGAGGGGGCTCCCCCCGTTCGCCCCGTCACCTTCGCGTCGGTCGCCCTACGGGCGAGCGACCGACGCGAAGGTGATGGGGCAAACGGGGGGAGTGCGCATCCTCATTCGCGGCGGGCGCGCGCCGGGATCGGCAGTGCGAAGCCGGCGGGCGCTTTCCAAGATCAGGAATCCCGCTGGATGGACC
>JAGQQZ010000549.1 GCA_020425915.1 Planctomycetota bacterium
CTCGGTCGTGTCGATGGTCTCCACGGGCGAGGGTGCGCGGCGTGCGATCCTGTCGCAGATCTCGGAACTCGGCATCCGCAACGTCATCGTCAACGCGAAGCGCCCGCCGGAGAAGAAAACCGTCTCCAGCGAGGAGCGGTCGTTCATGCTGCGATACGGACTGACCTTCGACGACTTCGAGCAGATCCAGGAGACCATTCCCATGGTCGAGCAGGCACTGCCGGTCCACGACGTCGAGCGGTGGGTCTGGTTCAAGAGTCGGCGTCTGCAGGCCAAGGTCCGCGGCGTCACGCCGGACTATCTCCCGACGCTGCAACTCGAACCCGCGCTGGGACGAACGATCAGCGAATTCGACATGCAGCAACGCCGTCGCGTATGCATCGTGCGACCGCGCCTGATCCGGGAGTCTCGCTACGTCGGCGACCCACTCGAGCTCGACCTGCAGATCGGCAGCGAGACATATCGCGTGATCGGTGTGCTGCCGGAGCGTGCGTTCAAGGGCGCGAACCAAGCGATCCTCGGTCTCGACGAAGGGAGCTACGAGATCTACGTGCCATTCGACACACTCGTCGAGCGACAGGGCTTCACCGAGACGGTGTCACGTTCGGGCACGTTCGAAGCGTCGCGTGTCGAGTTGCACCAGGTCGTGTGCGTCATTCGGAACACGGACGACGTGATCGAGGGCGCGAAGTGCATCCGCGCCGTGCTGCAACGGTTCCACGACCAACAGGACTACGACATCGTCGTGCCGCTCGAGCTGCTCGAATCGCGACAGCGCACGCAGCGAGTCTTCAACATCGTCATGCCGATCATCGCAGGGATCTCCCTGCTCGTGGGCGGCATCGGCATCCTCAACATCATGCTCGCGAGCGTGACGGAGCGGATCCGAGAGATCGGTATCCGACGCGCGATCGGAGCCACTCGCGGCGACATCACCGCACAGTTCCTGATCGAGACCGTGACGCTGACGGCCATCGGCGGCCTGCTGGGCGTGCTGTGCGGAATCGGCGGCACTTGGGTGCTCGACGCGTTCACCGACTGGAAGCCGGTCACGACGCCGTGGGCGATCGGGCTCTCGCTCGCCATCTCCTGCGCGACCGGGATCCTGTTCGGGATCTACCCCGCGCGACGCGCGGCTCTGATGAATCCGATCCAGGCGCTGCGACACGAATAGCGTGCTTTCCGCTGGCCTCGCCCTGGAACCAATGCGGTCGACCGTGCAGAATGACCGCGTTCGGCGGACGATCCTCGGAGGGGTCAACGGATGCTCGGTCAGGCTTCCAGACGCGGCGCGCTCTCTCTCGCTTGTGCCATGGCTACGACCGGTCTCGTCGCCGGCCAAGAACTGACGATCCCACTCGTTGCCGGCGGAGTCGACGCCGCGGCCTCTTCGGACTTCCCGGCGGCGTTCGACACCCACTCTCGCGGGCTGTTCGTCTACGCGAACTGGAACTTCGCCGCGATCGACGAGGTGATCCGGATCACGCGGATCCGATTCCGTGCGGAAGCCAACGAGACGACGGCGGGCGGCACGATCGCGAGCTGTCGCATCGATCTGTCCTCGAAGATCGACGGGCTCGCATCGATCGACTCCACGTACGATCTGGACCACGGGGCCGATCGCCAGACGTGCTTCACGGGTCCCGTGTCCGTGCTGCCGACCGGCGGCAACTCGCCGAACGACGACTCGATGGTGGTGACCCTGACGACGCCGTTCTACTTCGATCCTCGCACGGGTGCCGACCTCGTCATCGACCTCCTGCGCGTGGCCGACTACCTCGGTGATCCGGGCGGGCGCCTGGTCGACGCGGTCGATGGCGGGACCGCGGGTCGCCAAGTCCGTGGACCACTGCTGGTCGCGCAAGGCACGATCCAGGATCTCGTTCCCGTCGTCACACTCGAGTTCGACGAGGACGTGGCGATGGTCCGAACCGTGGGCACGGGTTGCGGTCAGGGCCGCGGAAGCACGTTCCACGAACTGTTCCACCACCGTTGGAATCCATACGACCTCGCCGACGGATTCGGCTGGACGGCATATCGCACGGGTCCGAGCTACGTCGTGCTGCCGGGAACGGGTGCGCTCGTCCTTCCGACCGGCATCGCCCTCGTGATCGGCGACGACGAGGTGGTAGAAGTCACGCTGCCCTGGACGATGTCGCATCCGCGCGGCATGACACAGAGCCTCTGGGTGAGTTCGAATGGCTTCGTCGCGTTCGAATCGACGACGGACGCGGATCCGACGGAGAGCTACGGCGAGCTGCTCGCGGGACCACCACGCGTCTGTCCGCTCTGGACCTCACTCGATCCCGCCTGCGGCGGCGCGGTGTACGCGGAGTCGGACGCGAACGACCCGAGCATCTTCCACATCACCTGGCTGGGTGTTCCCGAATACGTGAACGCTGCGACGACGGGCGGGTCGAACACGTTTCAGATCTCGTTCCATGCGAGCGGCTCGTTCGAC
>JAGQQZ010000005.1 GCA_020425915.1 Planctomycetota bacterium
CTGAACGCGACCTACCAGCTCGACCAGTGGAACTTCGGTGGCGGCGCCGTCGCCTTCCGGGCCGACTTCTGAGCCGCGCTCAGCGCCGCGCGAACCGGGCGAGTGGCACCTCGAAGATGGCCGCGTCGGTCGGCGCGCCGCGTTCGGTGAGGACCAGCTTGGCGTTCGCGAGATGCTCCTTGCCGATCTCGAAGTGGAACGAAGCCTCGTCGTCGAGCTGGATCGGAATCTCGGTGTGCTCGCCGATCCGCAGGGTCATGCGCCGCAGGGCTTCGAGCGCGTGTTCGGCCGCACCGAAGCTGACGATGACCGACTTCCGCTCGGGGACGTCGGTGCTCGCGAACGCGACCACGAGTGGTAGGTCGTAGTCCCGCATGTTCTGCGGCGTCAGCTCGATGACGCCGCGCCGAGGTCCGGGTTCGTGATGGGGTTGCGAGGCCACGGCGTCGGCGACCGCCGTGTCGTCGATCGAGTCCGGGAAGTAGCCGAACAGGGAGACGACGGCCTGCCCCTTAGGCGAGACCACCCACTCCAGGAACGCCTGCACCTCGGGGAAGTCCGACTCCGGGTGGACGTAGAAGTGCAGCGATCGACTCAGCGGGTAGCTGCCGTTCGCGACGTTCTCGTGGCTGGGCCAGATGCCGGGATCGTCGTCGTCGGTCGAGATGCGGATGATCTTGGCGCCACGCGAGAACGCGATGCCGGCATAGCCGATCGCGCCGGGCTCGCGTGCGACCGTCGCGGTCGCGACCGCAGCGGACGCCACGTCGTGCGCTTCGCGGGCGTACGGTCTGCCGCCCAGCACGCGTTCCTGCAGATAGCCGCGGGTGCCGGACTTCTCGTTGCGGTTGACGATCTCGATCGACCGGTCAGGTCCCCCGAGATCCTTCCAGTTGCGCACGTCGCCAGCGAGGATCGCCGCGAGTTGGTCGAGCGTGAGGCTGCTGACTGGATTGCTCTCGTGCACGTAGACGCCGACGCCGTCCCGGCCGATGACGATCTCGCGCGGCGGCCCGCCGAGCACCCGCTCGAACTCGGCGAGTTCGCCCGTGTGTAACGGGCGGGACACGGCCGCGACGTCGGTCTCGCCGCGCAGCAGCGCGTGGATGCCGCTCTCGGAGCCGAGGCCTTCGACGACGAACCGGGTGTCCGGATGCTCGCGGTGGTAGCGATCGGCGAGCTCGCGGTTCAGCGCGAGCATCGTGTTCGATCCCTTGATCGTGATCCTGACCTGGGCCGTGCCGGGGACTTGGCAGACGAGGGCGACCAGCACGACGACGAGCGCGCGCACGGCGTGGAAGACGTCATGCGCCGGCCGGGCCGGCGGAACGGACACGGAGATTCGTGAGGAATGCAGCACGGCCCGATGCTAGCGAGGCGGGGCGGAGTCTCGCATCGCGCGTTCGGGCGGTTGTGTCCGCACACGGAATCTTCACGAAGCCGCCGACTGCGCCGGAATCGAGCGCGCGTGGGCGCTTCAGCCGCCGATGTGGAGTTCGAGCCCGTCGCTCAGGCTCAGCGGCAGCGCGTACGGCGCGCCCGGGTCCGCGACGACCCACTGCATCTCGCGCACGCTGCCGATCTGGCCCGGGTCCGCGGACAGCGGAATCGTGATGCTGGCGCGGCCGTTCGCGTCACACGGCGCCGGTTGGTTGACGAACGGCGAGTTGTAGAGCGTGCAGCCGATCAGCCCGATGATGTCGAGCGGTACGGGAACGGGTTGGGGATTGCCGTAGAGCAGGGTCGCAGCCGCGAACGCCGGTGCACCGCGCAGCGTGAAGCCGATCGTGGACGATACCTGCGGCCGGCCGAGGTGACCGATGCGCGGGATCCGACCACCCGTCCCGGGGCAGGCGGTGCCGTAGATCGTCCACGCGCCGGCATCGCCGACGAAACCGGCGTCGTAGACGACGCAGCCGCCGGCGTCGAAGTTGCCGTTCGAGTCCTTGCCGCGGACGCCGATGACGAGGTCCGGCAGGACGTCGCCGTCGATGTCCGCACCGCCGTCGACGGCCCAGCCGAAGCGTTCGGTGCCGGTCGCCCCGTTCTGCAGGAACAGGACGCTGCCATCCGCACCCGAGAACACGCGCACCGCACCGGCATCCGGTCCGGTCGTCGATTCGCCGAAACTCCCGACGATGAGATCGGCATGGCCATCGCCGTCGATGTCGCCGGCTCCCCCGACCGCGTTGCCCAGCTGTCCGAGTGCGACGACTCCCTGGAACGTGTGCAGGACCGCGCCGGTCGCGCCGGAGAACACGCGCGCCATCCCGCCCGACGTCGCGATGCCGTCCGCGTCGAGCGCGCCGACGATCACGTCGGCGACCCCGTCCGCGTCGACGTCGCCCGCGCCGGCCACGGAGTAGCCGAAGTGGTCGTCCGCGCTCGCGCCGTGGAACGTCCACAGGACGGCTCCGGTCGCGCCGGAGAACACGTAGGCCGAACCGCTGTCCGTACCGTTCGCGTCGGCGCGGTACGCGCCGATCACGTAATCCGGCACGAGGTCGCCATCGATGTCCCCGACCAGTCCGACCGAACGGCCGAAGTTGTCGCCGGTCGATGCGCCGTCGAGTTCGAGCAGCAACGTTCCGTCGCGCCCGGAGAACACCTGCGCGCGCCCGGTGTCCGCGGTGCCGGAGTCGTGGAGCCACGCACCGACCAGGACGTCGTCGAAACCGTCGCCATCGAGATCGCCGGCGGCGCTGACCGCGTAGCCGAACTGGTCGTTGCCGGCCTCGCCTTCGAGCGTGTGGAGGACGCTGCCGTCGAAGCCGGAGAACACCGTCGCCGAACCGGAGCTCGAGCCGTTCGGATCCGCGTACGGCGCGCCGACGACGAGGTCGTCGTAGCCGTCCCCGTTGACGTCACCGGCGCCGTCGACCGCGTGTCCGAAGAAGTCGAGGTTCGACGTGCCGTGGAACGTGAACAGGGTCGCGCCCGTCGCGCCCGAGTAGACGCGCGCCATGCCGGCGCCGGTCCCGTGGTTCAGGTCGAAGATCGACCCCGCGATGATGTCGGGAACGCGATCGCCGTCGACGTCGCCGGCCACGGCGACCGAGGTGCCGAGGCGATCACCTTGCCCGTCCCCATCGAATTCGTGGAGCACGGTCTGTGCGCCGATCGAGCCGGCGGAGCACAGTCCGAGAGCGAAGGTGAGGAGCGAGCGGCGAGCGAGCGGCATCGAGGAACGAGGAGCGGGAATCGGGAAGCATACCGCGGCTCGGACGATGCGGGGAACGTCCACGGCATCGAACGGTCGGGATCGCGCGGGCACGGTTCCCGGCCCGCCGGTGCACCGCGCGGCAGACTCCTAGGATCCTGCGCAGCCGCCTGTTACGTTCGCGGCGTCGCCCGGTCGGGCGGACGCCCCCACACCATGAGAATCGCAGTCCTTTCGTTCGAGTACCCGCCGGAGACCGGCTTCGGCGGTATCGGTACCTATTCGTTCTACCAGGCGCGAGCGCTCGCCAAGCTGGGCCACGACGTCACCGTGATCGCCGGCGCGACCGAGCGCGGCCACTCGGAGGTCGAACGCGAGGGAGTGCGGATCCTGCGTGCGAAGCTCGACGGTTGGCCGTCGCGCATGCTGGAGCGGGCGCGGACCCGCAACTGTTGGTGGGGCGTCAACCGGATCGAGGGGGCGTACGCGGCCTACCACTCGCTCGTCAAACTGCTCGAGCGGCAGAAGATCGACTTCGTCGAGTTCCCCGAGTGTGGCGCCGACGGAATGATCGTGACGACGCTCCTCGACATCCCCTCCGCGGTCAAGTTCCACAGCCCGGCGCGGCTGATCATGGACATCTACGACACGCCGAAGATCGACCGCGAACTCACGGCCTTCGTCGAGCAGATCGCGATCAACCAGGCGACGGTCCGGACCTCGTGCAGCCAGTTCCTCGCCGACGAGGTCGCGAACAAGATGGCCGTCAAGCAGCCGATCCACGTGATCCCGAACGGGATCGACGTCGAGATGTTCGACCGCGACGACGGCATCGACGTCTACGAGCGCTTCGGGCTGCCGCGCGACGGGATCACGGTGTTCTTCGCGAACCGCATGGAGGAGCGCAAGGGCATCCACCTCGTGCGGGACATGTGCTTCCACGTCATGAAGAAGTACTCGCACGTGAACTTCGTGTTCGCCGGCAAGGACCTGTTCGGCTACATGGAGCGCGAGATCCAGCCGTTCATCGACGAGAACGGACTGCAGGACCGGTTCCGCTACGTCGGCCAGCTCGACCTCCCGTCGGTGCGAGCGATCCTCAAGGTGTCCGACATCTTCCTGATCCCGAGTCTGTGGGAGAACTGCCCCTACTCGTGCATCGAGGCGATGACGGCCGGGCGCGCGATCGTGTCCTCGGACTGCGGCGGGATGCCGGAACTGATCGAGCACGACCAGAACGGCGTACTAGCCCGCAACGACGACGCGCCGTCGTTCATCCAGGCGCTCGAACGCGTGATCGAGGACGAGCCGCTCCGGGATCGACTCGGCGCGGCCGCACGACGCACGGTCGAGGAACGTCTGACCGACACCGGCATCGCGCAGAAGGCCCTCGCGATCTACGAACAGCACCTGTGACCGCGAGCCGGCCGTGATCCGTGTCACTGGAGACGACGACGGTGTGGTCGACGGGCTAGCCCTCGAGCGCGCCATCCGTACCCATCTGACCGGCGACCCCGATCCGACGCGGCCGGTCTGCACGGCGGCGTCGGCGATGCTCGTGTTCGAGCGCGCGGATCGCGTCGCGCCGTGCGAGTTCAGTGCCACCAATGTCCCGATCGGTGGCGACGAGGATCCGTGGCAGCACCCCGCGCTGGTCGAGCTGCGCGCCGCGCACGCTCGGCGCGAGCTGCCGACCGGGTTCTGCGCCGGTTGCATCTGGCGCCTGCGCGAAGGCGAGGCGGGTCGTTGTCCGATGGTTCGCGAGTACGCGGTCCTGCCGGTGTCGGACCGACCCGGTGCCCGGATCGTCGTCGTCCGTCTCGGCGACGACGACGCGGGTGTCGGTGCGCGTGTGGCATCGCTGTTGGCCGGAAGGGTCGAGACGCTCGTCGTGGCCGGTGACGACCCGTTCGGCTCGCCCGAATTCGCGTCGTTGCTCACCGCTTGCGGTGCGCTCGACGCGGACACCCGACCTGCCTTGGAGCTCCGCGCGACGGTCTGGCCGGACCCGGCGACCGTGGAGCGAAAGCTCGGTGAGGTTCCGGTGACCCGTGCGCGCGTGCGATGGAGCGAAGACCTGGCTGCGTCGCTCGCGTCGGCGGTGGCGATCGTCGGGGATCCCGACCGCGTCGTCGTCGAGTTCGCGCTCGGACCGAAGACCTGGGTGCGGCTGTACGAGACGGCCACGATCGCCGCGGACGCCGGTGTCATGTGTCGACTGACCGTCGACCCTGCGCTCGTCGAGCTGCCGTTGCGGGAGCAACAGTTCGTCGCCCAGCGACTCGCTCGAGACTGGGGGCGCCTCGGCGGTGACGCCCGGCCGCGGTCGCTGGCCGAGTCGGCGTACAGCGAACTGCTCGCCGACGTGCGCGCCGCGATCCGCCGCGCCACGCACGAGGATCACGACCCGTCGACGGTGCTCGACGGATCGGGCGCCGAACTCGCGTGGCCCCAACTCGACGATGCCACCCTCGTCGACGCCGACACCGGCGCGGAGCTGTGCTGTCGGGCGTTCGAGTTGCGCGGCACGCGCTCGTTGCGACGGTGGGTCGAGGCCCATGACCGCGGCCAGCTCGAGCGCGCCGCGGTGGAGAGTCCGTGGATCCGCATGCTCCTGCTGAGCGTCGTCTGCTACGGTCGCCACGAGCCGGCGGCTCACGTGCTGCGCGCCATCTACGCGGACGACAAGCGACGCCGCGC
>JAGQQZ010000550.1 GCA_020425915.1 Planctomycetota bacterium
AGGGTCTGCGGGCTGCCGTCGGGGCGCGCCATCGTGTCGGCACGCGAGGTCGGATATCGCCGTGCCGAGACGACGATCGAGATCGCGGACGGCGATCCGACCCACGTCGACCTGAGCCTCGAGCGTGGCGCCATCGTCGCGGGTCGGATCGTGGATCCCGGCGGCCGACCGATTCCGCGCGCGCGCGTGATGTCGACGACCGGTGGGTCGTTCGAGTTCGCCGGCATGGACTTCGGGTCGATCCAGAACGACGTGTTGCGCGTCAAGTTGTACGCGTCGGGGATCGAGGCCGACGAATCGGGCGCGTTCGAGTTCGGCGGACTCGATGACGGAGCGGTCGTCGGCGTCGTCGCGGTCGCGCCGGGCTTCGACCTGAAGCGGATCGACGAGGTCTCGGCCGGATCGAGAGACCTCGAGATCGTGCTCGAACCGACGGCCTCGGTCCGCGGCACGGTCGTGGCGGCAGAGGACGGACGGCCGATCGAATCGTTCGAAGTCGCGGTCGAGAAGTCGGCGTTCATGATGTTCGACCAACGCGTCGCCGTGGAGGAGTTCGATGGCGTCGAGGACGGCCGGTTCGAGGTCGAAGACGTTCCGCGCGAGCGCGCGAAGCTCGTGGTCGAAGCGCGTGGCTTCGCGCCGGCGACGAAGTCCGTCGACCTCTCACAGGGGTCGGTCGACGTCGGTGAGATCCGATTGCTCGTACCTGCATCGGTCAGCGGGATCACCGTCGATCCGAACGGGAACGCGCTCGCCGGCGTCAAGATCCGCGTCGCGAAGGGCGGTGCCGCCGATTCGTTGATGATGGCGCAGATGCTCGGCTCGGAGATCATCGAGAGCGACGCCGACGGACGGTTCCGGATCGAAGGCCTGGCCGGCAAGCGCGTGCGCCTCGTCGCCGACAAGGACGGCTACGCGACGCAGCGCACGGATCCGATTCCGCTCGAAGTCGGCCGCGAGACGAAGGACGTTCGCGTCGTGCTGGACGGCGGAGGTTCGTTGCACGTCCATCTGGTCGACGATGCAGGTGATCCCCTCGCCGGATGGACCTGCTTCGCGTCGCACACGAGTGGTCGCAGCATGCGGATCGGCAAGACCGATCGGAACGGCGAGGTCGTTCTGGTCGGGCTCGAGTCCGGCCCGACCAAGGTGGACTGCATGCCCGGGGACTTCATGACGAGGTTCGCGGCCATGGGACAGGATCCGACGCAGGGCCCTTCGATGGCCGAGATCACGTCGAAGATCGGCGAGGCGATGCGGATGGTCGTCAGCGAGCGTGTCGTGATCCGATCCGGGGAGCGGCTCGACGTGGAGTTCGTGTTCGAGGGTGATCGACCGGAGAGTCGTGGCGGTGTCGCCGTCGACGGCAGTGTTCGCGTCGGATCCGCGCCGCTCGAGTCGGGGATGTTCATCGTCACGCGCGCAGGCGCGACGCTGCCATCCGGCATGGCGACCGTGACGGATGGCAGTTTCTCGCTCGACCGGCTCGCACCCGGGACGTATCGGTGCCAGGTGCGCCGCGGCATGCTCGGCGGCAACGTCGGCGTCGAGCGCGTCGTCGAGGTCCCCGATCGCGAGTCGCACCACATCGACATCGAGTTGCCCGGTGGGTCGATTCGCGGTCGCATCCTCGACGCCGAAGGTGTTCCGGTCGGCGGCGCGATCGTGTCGCTGTCCTCGGTCGACGCGACCTCGTCGTTCGATCGCATGGAGTTCGGCGAGGGCACGAGCGTGACCGCGGACGACGGACGTTACGCGTTCGACGGACTCGAGGATGGCAGCTACGAGGTGTTCGCGCGGACCTTGCTCGGCGGGCGTACGCGGTCGGCTCGTTCCGGTGCCATCACCGTCGCAGGCGGACGCGTGAACGACTTCGACGTCACGCTGCGCGACGGCGGGACACTCCGGGTATCCGTGCGCGACGCCAACGGACCGAGTCGAAACGCGATCGTGACCGTGCTCGACGGCAACGGTGAGCCGATGAGCCTGTTCCAGCGTGCGCTGACCGATGGCGACGGACACGTCGAGTTCGGCGCGCTCCCGGCGGGTAGCTATCGCGTCGTCGCGTCCGCCCCGGGCAGCGCGCCAGGGATCTCGTCAGGCGTCGAGATCGTCGACGAGCGGGTCGCCCAGATCGTGCTCGAGGTTCGGAGTGGCGTTCCGACGTTCGTCAGCCTCGACGGCTCGAAGCTGGACGAGCTACGAAACGAGGTGGTCCTGTTCACCGTCCGTCGAGACGGTGCGGTCGTGCTCGCCGGTCAGGGCACGGTTGGCGACGCCATCGGTTCGGGCGCGGGTCGCGTTCCGATCGGTCAGCTCGCACCTGGCAGCTACCAAGTCGTGCTGGAGAGCGCGCGGCTCGGCGTCGTGCGCGCCGAGCGCGAGGTCCGGGCGGGAGCCGAAGCGATCTGGCGGATCGACTGAGCGACGCGCGGCCGGCTCACGGGCCGACGATGATCTTCGATCCGCCGCTGAGGTTCAGGCAGAGCGAGCCACCATCGCTCGCGACGCACCCGCACTGGACACAGAACGTGAGCCCGACCGGCAGGCCAGGCGCGATCGTCAGCGGCGAGCCCGTGGTGCCCCAGACCGGCGAAACGAGGAGATCACACGCGCCGCACGTCAGACTCGCCGGCAATGTCAGCGGAGACGTGAGGCAACGGCCGAACATGATGACCGGTGGGCCACCGAAGCAGACGTTGCCGATGATGTTGGAGCACGTGATCGAGAAGCCGTTGCTCGACGAGGGCGTGCCGATGCAGGCCGTCGATGTCTCACCGGGGCATCCACCGCCGATCCCGATGCAGTGATCGCGGGCGCCGAGAACGATCTCCTCGAGCCACATCGTGGACCCGCTGACGATACCCGGCGTCCCATCTGCGGTGCCGACGTCGATGCTGACGATCGGAGTCAGCGACGTGACGCCGAAGAATGCGGGCGATGTGAGCACCAACGTGGTCAACAGGGGAATGCTGAGCACGCTGCCGTCGGCGAACGTGACGTACGCATTCCAGCCGACGCCGAACTGCGCATACTCGATGCCCGCCGCGAACACGCCGCCGCCGTGCGCGATCGAAGTGTTCGAGAAGTCGAGGCGGAACGTCGGCGTCGACGCGTTGTAGTAGCCGCTGAACACCTGGTGGTTCGGACCGGTGCCGGTGTTGGTGTAGTCGGTCTCGCCGAAGAACGCGTCCATCTGCGCGTCGGGGATCGAGAAGCCGCTGCTCGACGGAATGCCGGTGTAGTTCTCGATGATCGATGGCCCGGCGAATGCGGCCTGGAACGCGGACTTGCTCGTGTAGACCGTCTGGGCGACGGCGAGCTGCGTGAGAACGAGGAACGCGACGCAGGCGTGGGGCGCGAATCGGTGCATGGCTCTGGTGTGTGGGTGAGGCGTGTGCGGTCGTGAACGTGTGGCTGACCGTGGCGCATGGCTCATCCTAGGCGGAATGGTGGGGGCGGTCTTCACGGGACCGTGGCTTCGGTCTGGTGTTGTCGTGGACTTGGGTTGGGGAATTGGGGGACTCGAGAGGCGGGCCTCACTCGGGCTCGCAACGACAGGAGGCGCCCTCCGTCACCGCTTCGCCGTCGTTCGGCCGCCCGGCGGGCGAGCGGCCGAACGACGGCGAAGCGGCGACGGAGGGCGGGGCGGGGGAACGTCAAGGGGCGGAAGCAGG
>JAGQQZ010000551.1 GCA_020425915.1 Planctomycetota bacterium
ATCCACGTCTCACCCCAAGCCGAGACCACCGGACGGCCGAAATACGAGGAAATGGCTCTATGGGGATCCAAGAAGCGCGCCCGGCCGAAGCCGAGCCGCGAACCCGAGGACCGGATGGAACCGGTCCGTCAGACTTCGTCGCTCCCTAGCGGCGTGTTCAAGGCGCTCGACAAGGACGTCGAGCAAGAACTCAACGGTCCCGTAGCCGACGTGTTCTTGCGACACATGGTCGCGCCGAACGCGAAGCAACACGCGGATGCGATGCCCGCCGAGATCGTCGAGAACCGAGTCGATCCGGCAGAGATCGAAGCGTTCCTCGCGCGCTACGACGACCCGTCGACGGAGCCCGCTCCGGACGTCGAGCGCAATCTCGCGACCGAACGGACCTGGGTTCTCGCCGACCTCGCGACGCACGGGTCCGGTCGAGCACGCGAGTTGGCGACTCGCGAACTCCGCGAGTTCGCCGACGCGTTCGATCGGACGGACGACTTCGATCTCGGGATCCTGACCGACCTCGTGACCGCGATCACCGAGCGGCAGGCCGACGGCAACGTCTCGGTGCTCCTGCAGCTGCTGCTGTCGGCGGCCAACCGAACGCTCGAGCGCGTCCAGGAGCAACACGATGACTGAGGCGACCGGCGCGCTCCTCGAGACGATGGAGTCGTTCGCGCACGAGTTCGTGGTCGCGATCCTGAACCTCGAACTGCACGCGCCGCAGAGCAACGCCGTGCAGGAGAGCCTTCGGAACCTCACCGACTGGCACCGTGAGCTGACGACGGGTGACCGCGACGCGCTCCGTCTCGTCGTCGATGGTGATCGTCTCGTGCTCGCGGACACGCCTCTGATCGGCGCCAGCCTGCAGGCGAAGAAGCTGATCGAGATCACCGGCGAGTGTGGAATCGGCGCGATCGAGTTCGGTCGCGGGATGGACTCGAAGGAACTGCTCCGGTTCCTCATGCTCCTGACGTCGCACCAACGCGACGCGTTCGATCCTCGGAACGTCGAGGCCGCGATGCAACGCATCGGCGCGCGTAACATCCGCGTCGAACCGCGCCTGGAGGCCCCGAAGTCGCCGTGTGCGCACGACGACCCGCTGCGGGGGTACCAGAACCTCGCCGACTGTCTGCAGGAGAGCCACGTCGCCGCATCGCGTGGGCAATCGCTGTCGATCGACCGCGCGTCCGACGTCGTCGAGGAAGCCCTCGCGCACATGAACCGCGAGCCGAGCAGCCTGTTGTCGCTGGCCTACTACGACGACATCGACAGCTTCACGGTCGGGCACTCGATCCGCGTCGCGTTGCTCGCCCTCCAGGTCGCGCGAGCGGCGGGGTGCGACCAGGGTGGATTGATGCGCGTCGGCACCGCCGCCCTGCTCCACGACATCGGCAAGTCGCGGATCCCGCAGGACGTGCTGTTCAAGCGCGGCCCCCTGAGCGACGAGGAGTGGAAGATCATGGCGATGCACCCGCGGCTGGGTGCGGAGATCCTCGTCGAGCAACCCGACATCGACCCCACGGCGATCGGCGCGGCG
>JAGQQZ010000552.1 GCA_020425915.1 Planctomycetota bacterium
CGCGATCTCGAGTGGCTCGGCCTCGATTGGGACGGCGACCCGGTTCGGCAGTCCGATCGACTCGAGGACTATTCCGCCGCGGCCGACGACTTGGTCTCTCGGGGGCTCGCCTATCCGTGCGTGTGCACTCGCAAGGAGGTCGAGGAAGCCGCCTCGGCACCACACGAGACATGGCATGACGCGACGCCGTACCCCGGAACCTGCCGCGATCGGTGGCGCGATCTCGCGGCCGCTCGGGCGGAGACCGGACGACAGCCGGCAGTTCGCTTCCGGGTGGACGTCGATCGCGTGCCGTTCGAGGACGGATTCGCGGGGCCCCAGCAGGGACGGATCGCCGGCGATTTCGTGATTCGGAAGCGCGATGGGGGGCCGGCGTACCAGCTCGCGGTCGTCGTCGACGACGCTGCGTTCGGGGTCGACGAAGTCGTGCGTGGCGATGACCTGCTGCCGTCCACTCCCCGACAACTGCTGCTCTACCGCGCGCTGTCGTTGCGTCCGCCGAGGTTCTTGCACCTGCCGCTGCTCGTCGGATCGGACGGTCTTCGGTTGGCCAAGCGACATGGCGACACGTCCCTCGCGCACTACCGGGCGGCGGGCGTCGCGCCCGAGCGGATCGTCGGTTACCTCGCGGCCGCGTCCGGGTTCGACGTGCCCGGCGATGCCTGTCGGCCGTCGGAACTCGTTTCCCGGTTCTCGTGGGACGCCGTGCCGAACGCGCCGGTCGTCGTCGACTTCGCGCCCTGAGGCACGAGGGCGCCGTTCGCGAGCGTCCAGTAGGCGGTCAGGAAGATCGTCGACGTCATCACCGCGGCGGTCGTGATCCAGAAGCCGCAGAAGGTGTTGCCGTACCAGATCGTGGGGAACATCGAGAAGTCGAGCGACGAGTCGTTGACCGCGGCGATCTCGAGCAGCCGATTCGGGTCGTAGCGCCAGGACATCCGCGGCATCGCGACGATCGTGGCGAAGCACAGTGCCAGTTGCCCGGCCGCGATCACGGTGACCCGCAACGGGTTGCGGATCAGGATTCCGATCGCACTGACGGCGGCGCGGAACGGCTGACCGGGTCGCCGCGACGCCGCGCCGACGACCGGCCCGAGCAGGATGCTCGGGATCGTGAACGCGAGCCACAGCGACGGGATGCCGCCGGCTCGGTGCGAGACGTCCTGTGCGATCACGAAGCAGCAAGCGGCGATCGCGAGCTTGGCGACGACGAACGTCGGCGTGTGGATCCGGAGCCCGCGCAGGAACGCGTCGGGACCCGGCTTCCGTCCGTCGCGCTGCGCCTCGAGCAGCCCGACGTGGCCGGCGAGGCCGGCGGCGACCAGGACCAGGATCAGCAGGTTGGCGCCGAACGACGAGTCGGTGTCGGCGTCCAGGAACGGGTTCGTTCCGCCGCCGTCGATCGCGAGCATGAACATGCCGACGGCGAAATACGTCATCGCCGCCGGGACGAGGAAGGCGGGCGCCGACACCATCAACCGAAACGCGTCGGCCAGCTTGCCGCCTGAGCGCGCGGGACCGGTCCAGGGCCGGAGGACGATCAGCGCGACGAGGACGACCGTCAGCAGTCCGAGCAGGATCGGGGCTAGGGCGTTGGTGCGCATGGTGTGAGTCGGCGATGGCCGCGTGCGACAGACCCGCGAGATTATCCGGAAAAACTGGCATCGTATGTGCCGATGACGATCCGAACCGAGATCACCTCGACGAAGAACCCTCTCGTCCGCCGCGTGCGCGAGACGGCGGCTGGCGAGAACGCCGGCGAGATCGCACTCGACGGCGTCCGCCTCGCGTGGGAAGCCCTCGCGTCCGAACGGCCGATCCGCGTCTGCGCGGTGTCGTCGCGACTCACCGAGGTGCGCGGAGGGCACGACCTGCGGTCCCGCCTCCAGGCCCGGAGCGACGAATGGTACGAGTGCTCCGAGGCCGTGATGGCACGGATGTCCTCGGTCGACGCGCCGCAGGGCGTGATCCTGATCGTCGAACGCGCACCGGACGAACTCGACTTCGTGCTCGCGGACCGGGGCGTGACGCCATTGGTCGTCGCGGCTTCGGGCGTCCGCGATCCCGGCAACACCGGCGCGCTCGTGCGCACCGCCGAGGCCGCGGGTGCGACCGGGTTCGTGGCGCTTCGCGGCGGGGCGGATCCGTTGCGTGACAAGGCCATCCGCGGCTCGGCAGGCAGTGTCCTGCGCCTGCCGATCGCCCGCGACGTCACCACCGAATCGTTCGTGGCGCGCGTTCGTGATCTCGGCTCGCGCCTCGTCGTCGCGACCGGTGACGGCGACGTCGCGTACACCGACACGGATTTCCGAGCCCCGACCGTCCTCGTCGTCGGCGCCGAAGCCCAGGGGATTCCCGCGCAGCTGCGCGACGCGGCCGACGCGTGCGTCCAGATCCCGATCGCTCCGCCGGTCGAGAGTCTGAACGTCGCGGTCGCCGCGGGCGTGTTGTTGTTCGAGGCGAGGCGCCAGCGAGGATGAGCCTGTTCGCCGAACCGCCTGCCGCCGAGTCGGCGCGCCCGCTCGCCGAACGCATGCGGCCGAAGTCGCTCGACGAAGTCATCGGCCACGACGAATTGCTGGGTGCCGAGCGTTCGCTGCGCCGCGCGATCGAAGCCGGGCAGCCCGGTTCGCTGATCCTCTGGGGTCCGCCCGGCGTCGGCAAGACCACGCTCGCGCGGCTGATCGCGGATGCAGTCGATGGCGCCTTCGAACCGTTCTCGGCCGTGCTGTCGGGCGTGAAGGACGTCCGCGCGGCGGTCGAGCGCGCGCGTCAGCTCCGCTCGCGCGAAGGGCGGACGACGCTCGTGTTCGTCGACGAGATCCACCGCTTCAACAAGGCACAGCAGGATGCGTTCCTGCCGCACGTCGAGTCCGGTGACATCGTCCTGGTCGGTGCGACGACCGAGAACCCGTCGTTCTCGGTCATCTCGGCGTTGCTGTCCCGTTGTCGCGTCGTGCGACTCGACGTCCTGGCCGACGAGTCGGTCGAGGAACTGTGCCGTCGCGCACTCGCCGATCGAGAACGCGGGATCGGGCGGCTCGAACTCGAGTTCGAGGCCGAAGCGATGCGAACGCTGGTCGGCATCGCCGGTGGCGACGCGCGCCGCGCGTTGACGATCCTCGACGCGCTCGCGACCACCGCCGAGCCCGGCGCGGCGATCGATCGGGCGGCGATCGAGGAGTGTGCGCAGTCGCGGACGCTGGCACACGATCGTGCCGGCGACCACCACTTCGATCTGCTGAGTGCGCTGCACAAGAGCCTGCGCAACTCGGATCCGCAGGCGGCCGTGTACTGGTTGGCCCGCATGTTGGAGGCCGGCGCCGACCCGATGCAGGCTGCTCGTCGCCTGGTTGCGGCCGCCGCAGAAGACGTCGGGCTCGCGGATCCGATGGCGTTGCAGATCGCGACCAGCGCACTGACCGCGCTGCATCAGCTCGGACTGCCGGAGGGGCGGTTGCCGCTCGCGCAGGCGGTGATCTACGTCGCGAGCGCGCCGAAGAGCAACTCGGTGACACGTGCGATCGACGCGGCGGCACGGACCGTCCGCGAGGGGCGCCAACATCCGGTTCCTCCGCACCTGCGCAACGCGCCGACCCGATTGGCTCGCGAACTCGGGCACGCCGAGGGATACCGGTACGCGCACGACGAGCCGGGGTCGGTCGCGGACATGGACTGCCTGCCCGAGGACATGCAAGGGGTTCGGTTCTACGAGCCCGGCGACTGGGGATTCGAGCAGCGGATGCGCGAGCGACTCGGCGAGATCGAGCGGCGTCGCGACGAGTCGTGAGTGGCGAGATCCGCATCGGTGTCGCCGGCTGGTCGTATCCCGACTGGCGTGGCGTCGTGTATCCGCGAGGTTGCCGCGACGAACTCGGTTGGGTCGCGCGCTACGTCGATTTCGTGGAACTCAACACGACGTTCTACCGCGTGCCGACGGTCGACGCGGTCGAGTCCTGGGTCGAGCGATCCGCCGCGTCTTCCTTGCCGTTCACCGCGAAGTTGCCACGCGAGGTCAGCCACGAGCGCCGTGTGGAGCCAGCGCTCGTCGATGCGTTCGCGCGTGCGCTCGACCCTTTGATCGCGGCGCGCCGCCTCGAGGCGTTGCTCGCCCAATTCAACTTCCGATTCCAAGCCGACCGTGCCGCTCTCGATCACCTCGGCATCGTGGCACGTGCGTTCGGTGATCTCGCTCCGCTCGTCGTCGAGTTGCGCCACGCGTCGTGGCGGGACGCGATCGGCGACGTCCGAGCGCTCGGGTTCTCCGTCGCGAATCTCGACTACCCGATGCGCGACGACGGCTTCGACGGCGGCCGGGGCTCGTGTGGACCGCTCGGCTACTTCCGGATCCACGGTCGCAACCGCGCGGCGTGGTACACGAAGGGGGCCGGGCGCGACGCGGTCTACGACTACGAGTACTCGCCGTCCGAGCGCGACGAACTGCTCGATCGCGTGCGTGCGATCGCCGGTGGCGACTGCGGCACGGTCTTCGTCGTCGCGAACAACCACTTCCGTGGGAACGCGGTGAAGCTCGCGCTCGAGCTGAAGGCCGCGAGTTCGGGCGAGAGAGTCGGGGTGCCCGACCCGCTGCTCGCGGCGCACCCGAGCCTCGGCGCGATCGCGCGCGGCACGTTGTTCTGAGGGCGAATCAGGGTGTGTCCTGGGGGCGACACCGGGCCAGCCTGGGCTCCGCCACGTAAGTCCCATGGCAACGGGGACTTGCACGGCAATCTCGAGTCGGCACGACAGTTGAGAGAACGGGGGTGCCATGACACTCCACAAGTCGCTCCCGTTGCTCCTCGTCGCGCTCCTGGCCACCGCGTGCCACGGTCACCGCCGTGCGAAGCTCGTCGTCGACACCCAGCCCCTGCCGCGCACCGTCGCGATCGAGGTCGAGGTCTACGACCCGGTCTCCGGCTTCGTCTGGCAGGACGTCTCGGTGCGCATCGTCGAGGCGTACCACGAATGGTCGGGTTGCGTCTGCGAGAGCCCGTGGTTCGACGACTACTACTACACGGATTCGAGTGGCCTGGTCTATCTCGACGAGTACTCGCTCGCGTTCGCCGAGGTCGGTTTCCTCGAGGACACCGAGCAGCGTGCGATCGTCGAGTCGGGTCGGTTCGAGGACGAAGCGGTCGTCACGCTCGAGATCTCGGCGCCGACGTTCGAGACGGTCTGGGTCGACGTGCCGGTGAGCTGGGACGAACCGATCGCGTTCGTGTCGGTGCCGTTCGAGTAGTCGGCTCAGTCCTGGCCGATCCGGAGCTCGCCGCCCGGCGATACGGTCAGACCGAGCGGGTTCGCGGCGGGGTCGAACACGAGGAACTGTTGCAGCAGCACACGACCTGCGAGTGTCGGATCGTTCGCGATCGCGAAGTCGACGAAGCCGCTGCCTCCCGCGTCGGTCGCGACGCCGATCGCTCCGAGCGTGTTGGTCAGGACCGAGCACCCCGGCGCTCCGATGATTCCCAGATCGAACGGCAGCGGCAGTCCGCCCCAGATCGTCGCGTCATCGCCGTGAACGAGGATCCCGGCCGCGTTGGTGGGCGCGAATCGCAATGCGACCTCGAACGTGTCGCCCGGGCCGAACGGTCCCTGCGCGTCGAGCCGCGGCGCGATCGATCCGGCGGCAGTCGTCAGCAGGCTCATGGCGGGCACGACCCCGTCGAGCGTCCCGGACGCCGGGAACTGGCCGAGCGGGTCCGAGGCGAGGATGCGGAAGTGGGACAGCACATCGAGTTCGGCGTCGAAGTAGAGCCCGAATCGCTGTGAGCCCATCGAGTGCGAGGTCACGACCAGTTCGACGAGCAGGTGCTGGGACGAGCTCGTCGCGGTCACGAATGGCGTCGTCAGTGGAATGACGAACGCGAAGTCATCTGGGCCGGTGGGCAGCGAGGACGTCGCCGCGAAGTGGTGCGTGCCCTGGAACACGGTCGTCATCGGGCCCGCCGGGTTGTCGGCGAAGACGACGGACAGGTCGTTGGGAGCGAACGTCGTGTGACCGAGCTTCACCTCGAGGTTGCAGTCGAACCCCGCGGAGGCGATCTGGCCGTCGTCCGCCCGGAACGCGATCGCCTCGATCTGCGTGCCGAACGGAATCGTCGCGCCGTCGATCGCATGGTGCGTCTTGGTCGGTTGCGCGGCGAACGGCGCGGCCGTCCGGTGGTTGCCGAAGGACTGCGCGAGCGCGGCGGGTGCGATGATCCCTGCGCCCGGGTCGACGCCGGTCCCCGTGCACCCCACGCCGTACGACTCGTATCGGCCCGGTTGCAGCGCGGCGACGGCGTTCTCGGCGAACACCAGCGTCCAACGGTCGTCGGGCGTCGTCGACTGGATCGTGCGGACCTCGAGCTGGTAGGTGCCGGTCGACTGCGGGGCGAACACGACACGCTCGTAGAGATTGCGCGGTGTCTCCGACACGGCGACCACGATGCCGTTCGGGTCGAGGACCCGCAGGTCCAGGTCGTTCCACTCGGTCGTCGAGTCGTCCGTGCGGGCCCAGGCGAGCGTCGCCGCGTAGCGCAGTCCGGCCTGCACGGGCACGGTCACGGTCGTCGAGCTCCCCGAGGCCGCGACCTCGCCCGCGAATCGGGCGCCGTTCTGCATCTGGTCGACGGCGAGGTCGGTGCGCAGCAAGCCCAGACCGAAGTCGTACCGAACACGCAGCGGGTTGCTCGACGAGACGTCCTCGGTCGAGTTCAGGATCCATGCCTTCGCGTCCAGCGCCGACAGCGTCGGGTCCGCGGAGCGCAACAGCGCGGCGGTTCCCGTCACGCAGGGGGCTGCGAAGCTCGTCCCGTCGCGGGGCAGACCCGGTCCGGTCACCAGGTCCTTGCGCGGTGCGTACACCTGGACGCCCATCGCGCACAGGTCGGGCCAGTAGCGCGACGCGTCGCCGGGCAGCGGTCCGGACGACGAGAAGGTCGCCAGGTCGTGGACGTCCGCGTGCACCGCGCCGACGGCGATTCCGTTCGCGTTCGACTGTGACGAGGACGACGAGATTTCCTGCAGGCCGAGGTTTCCGGCCGAACTCGCGACGAGCACGTCACCGTAGTGACCCACGACGTCGAGGATCCGCTGGGTCGGATGGGTCGGAGACGGGCTGCCCTTGTAGCTCGCGACCGCAGCGACGACGTTCCAGGTCAGCCGGTCGCGGAGGACCTCGTGCCACGCCTCGATCCAGTCGGCGCTGAAGTAGTTGTCGGCCGTGTCGAACGTGATCCGATAGCTCGCGATGTTCGCGCCGGGCGCGAGCCCGTCGTCGCTGCCGGCGAACGGTAGGCCCCAGTCCCGCCCGGCGACGACGCCGGCGACGCCGGTGCCGTGGCTCTGCGCGCTCTGGTCGTCCGCCTTCGGTTCGCCGAACGACACGGCCTTGACGATGCGCGTGTTGCCGTTCGCGTCGTCGAACGCCGGATGGGGGGAGCCGCCGCCGGAGTCGATGTCGATCCCGGAGTCGACGATCGCGACCGTGACGCCGGAGCCATCGACGCCGTTCGCGTTGACCGCGTCCGAGTTGTGGTTGTTCGCATCCGTCTGTCGCCAGACCGACGAGGCCAGGACCGAGTCCGGGAGCACCGCGTCCACGTTCTGATGGGCGGCGAGCGTTGCGGCAGCCGACGGGGTCAGCAAGACGTTCGCGCCGCCGATCGCCCAGTTGCGGTGTTCGATCGTGCCACCCAGCGATGCGACCAACGCGTCGAGTTCCTTCGTGCGCTCGGCGTGTGCGGCGACGAGCGCGCTCAGACTCGCCGAGAACGCGGGTCCGTCCGCGGTGCGAATCGCCTTGCGGAGTTCCCGCAGCAGGGGGAGTCGCTCGGGAAATGTCGACTCCGGCAGGACGACGATGTAGCGGGAGGGTCCCTGTGCGTTCGTCGGAGCCGCCGCCAGGCACAGCGTCACGACGAGGGCCATCCCCGGCGAGAAGAAACGCATGAGCCGGATCAGTGTAACAGCCATCCCGAGGGCACTGGACACCGAGCCACCGTAGCGTCTCGCCGAACGACCCGGATCGGCGTAAGTTGGACGCCCTCCTCCACCTCGTCCCGACCCAGGATGCCCCTCAGTCCCGAAGCCGCGTTCGAGCGCTACCGCGAACGTCTGCTGTCCGTGATCTATCTGCGGATGGGGGCGTCGCTGCGCGCCCGGATGGACCCCGAGGACGTCCTGCAGGAGGTCGCGATCCAGGCGATCAACTCCTGGCACACGCTTGCGGACGAACGCAACGTCGGCGCATGGCTCGTCACCTTGGCGCGGCGCAAGGTCGCACGCATCCTTCGCGACCAGGTCGGCGTCGCGGCACGCGATCCGCGACGCGAGCAGAAGATGATCACCGACCTCCCGGTCGCCGATCACCGTACCGGTCCGGTCACGGCTGCGGACCGGCAGGACCGACTCGCGTTGCTGTCGGAGGCGCTCGAGCGGCTCGCACCGGCGCACCGTGAGGTGATCATGCTGAGTCGCATCGAGGGACTGCCGGCCAAGGAGATCGCGAAGCGACTCGGCCGCACCGAGAACGCGGTCCATCTCCTGCTCGGCCGGGCCCTCAAACGGTTGCAGGAAGAGCTGAACCCGAAGACGTGACCGACGAGATCGAACGCAACGACGAGAGCACCGACGAGCGCATGGCGAAGCTCCTCGCCGGTGACGCGAAGTCGCTCAGCGAGGCTCGACGAGCCCTCCGGGAAGAAGGCGGTGCCGACTCGGAGGACCTGCTCGCCAGACTCTCGGCGCTCGACTGGGTCGACTCGATCGTCGGCATGCCCGGCAGCGAACTGCCCGAGCGCCTCGGCGAGTACCGGATCACCGGCCTGCTCGGACGTGGCGGCATGGGAACCGTGTTCGAGGCGTTCCAGGAGTCGCTCGAGCGATCGGTCGCGCTCAAGGTGCTGTCGCCGACGTTGACGAGCGATCCGCGGATGCGGCGGCGGTTCCGATCGGAAGCGCGCGCGAGCGCGACGCTGCAC
>JAGQQZ010000043.1 GCA_020425915.1 Planctomycetota bacterium
ACGACGGCGACGCGGCGACGGAGGGCGCCTCCTGTCGTTGCGAGCCCGAGTGAGGCCCGCCTCGACGGTTCGATCCGACATCCTCCGCACTCTCGCCACCCGCGCGCGAGACACATCCGCGTGCCGCGTGCAGGACGAGTCGAGTAGCCTGCCCTCGTTCGATGAAGCTCCGTCCCTACCAACAACAAGCCCTCGAAGCCGTCCGCGAGTGCTATCGCCAGGGCCACCGGAGCGCGCTCGTCGTCATGCCGACGGGCACTGGCAAGACCGTCCTGTTCGCGGAGATCTCCCGTCTCGCCAAGGGACCTGTCCTCGTCGTCGCCCACCGGCAGGAACTCGTCGACCAAGCACGCGACAAGATCGCGGCCTGGTGCGACGACGTCGTCGCCGTCGAGATGGCCGAACAGCGCGGCCTGACCGCACCGCAGGGCCGGCGCCCGAAGATCACCGTCGCGAGCGTGCAGACACTCCAACGGCGGCTCACCCGAGTGCCGCGCGACGCCTTCAAGATCGTCGTCATCGACGAGGCGCATCACGGAGTCGCCGATTCCTACAAGGCACTGATCGACCACTTCGACGCGTGGCTGCTCGGCGTCACCGCGACGCCCGACCGGGCTGATCGGCGGCCGCTCGGCGACGTGTTCTCGTCGGTCGCGTTCGACTACGACATGCAGCACGCGATCCAGGACGGTTGGCTGTGTCCGATCCGTTCGTTCCTGGTCGAGACCGAGGCGGACTTCTCGGGGATCCGGAAGGTGGCCGGCGAACTCGCGACCGGCGACGTCGAACGGGAACTGACCAAGGAACCGCACCTCGTCGAGATCGCGAAGCCCATCGTCGAGGAGCGCGGCGACCGGCCGACGATGGTGTTCGCGGCGTCGGTCGCGCACGCGCACGCGCTGTGTCGGGTGATCCGCGATCTCGCGGGCGGCGGGCCCGACTTCGCGGCCGCCGTCGACGGCGCTTCGGCGCGCGACTACCGCAGCGAGACCGTCGAGCGATTCCGTGCCGGCGAGATCCAGGTCCTCGTCAACTGCTCGCTGTTCACCGAGGGGTTCGACGTCCCGCAGGTGTCGTTGGTCGCGGTCGCGCGCCCGGTCCTGTCGCGCGCCTTCTACGCGCAGATGGTCGGCCGCGGGACGCGTCTCGCGCCGGGCAAGCAAGATCTGCTCGTCCTCGACTTCGTGCCGGGCAACTGCCGCCATTCGCTCGTCCAGGCCGTCGACATCTTCGCCGACCACGATGCGGACGTCGTCGAGCACGCGCGCGCGATCACGCAGCGCGCCAGCCTGGAGGGCAATCCGATGTTGCTCGAAGAAGCCCTCGAACTCGCGCGCCAGGAGATCGAGGCAGGCGCGGTGGACGTCACGTATCGCCTGCGACGTCGCGATCCGTTCGCCGCCGTCGGACTCGACGTCGGTGCGATGCTCGAGCGCCCGTCACGTCGGCGCGAGCCGGCGACGTCGGAACAGCGGAAGTACTTGCTGCGAGCTGGGATCCAGGGGGAGCACCTCGCGCAGCTCTCCTCCGACCAGGCGGAGGAGCTCAGCGAGCGGTTGCGCGAGCGGAAAGCCGTCGGCCTGTGTTCGCCGAAGCAAGCGTTCGAACTCGCGGCCTACGGCGTCGACGCGAGCGAGATGTACCAGGACCAGGCTCGCGAGTTGTTGCGCTACGTCCGCCAGGAGCGGAAGTCGCGATCCGACGCGTCGATCCGCGCGGAGTTGCGCGGCACGGGCCGACCCGCGGCCGGCCCGTGAAGTCACGTCGTCAGGAGTCCTCGCGGGTGGTCTCGTCAGCGCGGCAACGGCACGAGCACCTGCAGGTTCTCGACCAGCCTGGCCCGCGCCGCGGGCGTCATCCTCGAGCCGAACTGCGTCAGCACGCGCTGTACGAGTGCGTACTGCGCGTGCGCGGCCTGGCGCACGCGCTCGGCGCGCATGTGCCCGCTGCGCTCGAGCGAGTCCGGTGCGTCCTGCCAGAACGTTTCGGGGAGCGTGCCGACCCACGCGTCCACGACGCGTCGGATGTCGGCGGCGCCGGAGTCCCCGAGTTGCAGGACGTCGCCGAGTTCTCGGCTCCACGCTGCGCCCATCGCCGCCGGGCTGTCAACGGGCACGGGCTTGGCGACCTGCGCCAGCACGAGGGACGGTCCGTAGAGACCGACTCGAAGGCGGCCGTCGACGGTGTCGTTCGTCAGCACGCCGACCTGGTCGGTGTTCAACATCCCTCGAACCTCGTCGAAGAACTTCGTCTTGTAGTCGACCTCGGCCAGGAGAGTGGCGAGCTTGATCTCTTGGTGATCCGCCTCGAGTCGGATGTTGTGGTCGACGGCGCCGTACTGGTCCATGAGTTCGCCGAGGCGTTGGCGCTGCGACGGATCGAGGTCGAGTCCCGCGGCCGCGAGCGTGGCCATGATCTGGTTGCCGGCGACCGATGGGTGGGTGTAGGCACCGTTGACGCCGCAGCCGTCGACGCCGGCATCCATGACGCGGCCGGCCTCGCCGATCAGCGACGCGTTCAGCCGCTGGATCTCCGCGATGTCCGCGAGCGACGGTTCCTCGCCGTTGGCGAGCGCCTCGGCGAGGCGCGTGAGCAGCGGCACCATCTCGTGCGAAGTCCTGCCGATCAGTGCCCAATCGATGTCCGCCAGCGCGTCGCCGAAACCGCCTGCACGCAGCAATTCGAGTGCAGGCTCGGCGTCCGGTGTGGGGTCTTCGATCGGCTCCTCGGCGATCGGGTCGGCGACGATCTGACGATCGGCGAGCGCGCGCAGCTCGGCGTTGTCGGCTTCGAGCTTCTCGATCTGTGCCCGTAGGCGCGCGATCATCTCCGCGTCGTGGGGCGCCGCGTCGGATGCGGCCTGCTTCGAACGTGTCGTCGACTCCTGGGCCGCGACGCCCGCGTTCGCGTCGAACGCATCCCAAACGAAAGCGCCCGTCACGGCGCCGAACGCGAGCGACCCGACGACGAGCGCTCCATCACGTCTTGTCCATTCCATCGATCTGATCTCCACGATGCTGTGCGTGTCCAATTCCAAGGTGCCGAACGGTCGCAGTGCGAGCCTGGCGCCAGCCGCGCTGCGGAACCGGTCGCCGATCGCGAGGTCGGCGACGTGCTCGGATCTCGCCGACATCCGAGTCTCGACGGCTGCTTCGAGGATCGCATCGCCGCGCAAGACCTCGACCGTGACGGTCGTCGTCCGGTCGCGTCCTCCGAGTCCGAGCAGCGCATAGAGCACGATCGAGGCGACCATGCCCGCGGCGAACCAGAGCCACGCGGGCCCGCGGCCGCTTCGCGCGGGGCGTCGTTCGAAGCGCTCCGCGGTCGACGTACCGAGCCCGGCCGCGACCCGCGCCGTGAGGTCCGGCGGCGTCGCGCGTCCGTGGAGTTCCTCGAGCATTGCGTCGAGGACGCGGTCATCGTTCGAGTCGGGGTTCATCCGATCCTCCGTTCGACACAGTTCTTCAGCAGCTCACGCACGCGGCGGAGCATGGTCTTGACCCCGTCGCTCGAGAGTCCGAGCGCGGCGGCCATCTCCGCTCGCGGCCGGGCTTCCTCGTAGCGCAATCGCAGCGCCTCACGACCACGTCCGTCGAGCACGTCGAGGCACTCGCGCAGCGCGTCGAGGTAGGAGTCGCCGCCGTCCGCGCCACACAGCTGATCCCAGGTCGCGTCCAAATCGCTCGGGTCGATCGTCGCCGGTTCGATCGCGCGCCGTCGCATCGCCTTGAGGAACAGGTTGCGGGCGACCGAGCGCAGGTAGGCGCCGGTGCGCGCGGGACCGCGGTCCTCGAACGGCTGCCGCAGGACCGAGAGGAACGTCTCCTGCGTCAGGTCCTCGGCCTGCGCGGCATCGCAGCCGAGATACCGTAGATACCGCCAGACGCCGGCCTGATGGTCTCGGACGATCGTCAATGGCTCGGTGCGTCGCGGCATCTGCAGGGTCGTCACGGGGGGTGAGTCCATCGTGGCCGACAAAGGGTGCGAGAAATTCGGGGCGATCGCCCGAGCGCGAAAAAACTCGCGGCGCCGGGACGTCGGCGTACACCTGCGTTCGCATGCGCCCGTCGACCGCCGTCATCATCCCCGTGTTCAACGAGGAGCAGAGTCTGCCGCTCGTGCTCGGCGACATACCCGCCGAGCACGTCGACACCGTATTCGTCGTCGACAACGGCTCGACCGATCGCAGCGCCGAGGTCGCCCGTGCCGGCGGCGCGGTCGTCGTGACCGAGCCGCGCAAGGGATACGGCAGCGCGTGTCTCGCGGGCATCGCGGCGGCGCGCGGATTCGACGTGATCGCGTTTCTCGACGGGGACTACTCGGACCACCCCGACGAACTGCCTCGGTTGCTCGAGCCCGTCGTCGCGGGGCGTGCTGACTTCGTCGTCGGCAGTCGCATGCAACAGCGCGAGTCGCGGCGCGCGTTGCTGCCCCAGTCCCGATTCGGCAACTGGCTCGCATCCGTCCTCATGCGGCTGCTGTTCGGCATCCGGTGCAGCGACCTCGGACCGTTCCGCGTGATCCGGCGCGACGCGCTCGATCGCCTCGGCATGCAGGATCGTGATTTCGGTTGGACCGTCGAGATGCAGCTTCGGGCGAAACTCGCGAACCTGCGCGTGCTCGAAGTCCCGGTCAGCTACCGCGAGCGGGTCGGCGTCAGCAAGATCACGGGCACGCTCTCCGGGACGCTGCGGGCCTCGTACAAGATCCTCAAGACCATCTTCGCCTATCGCCTCAAGCCGCCGCGGCTCGCGCCGGCTACGGATTCCGAGCCACGCGCTGGGCACGAGACCCCGTCGGCGGAATGATCGGCACGCGATGAACACGCTCGTCCCGCGGCTGCTGCCGCTGCTGCTCTCGTTCCCGCTCACCGCGCAGGATCACACGCGTGGCTACGACGACACGCCGATGCTGCCGGGGCAGAAGTGGCGCGTCCACGACGCGGCGCGGCCGCGGCCGCCGAAGGTCGATCCGGGCGCGGCGGCGGAGGAGCCGGCCGTGCCGCCGTCCGATGCGGTCGTGCTGTTCGATGGCGAGGACCTCTCGGCGTGGCGTGGACGTGACGGCGCTGCCAAGTGGGAAGTCGAGGACGGTGCGATGACCGTCAACGGCACGGGCGACATCTCGACCGAGCAGGAGTTCGGCGACTGCCAGCTCCATCTCGAGTGGCGTGCGCCGACGGACCCGACCGAGGAGGGGCAGCACCGGGGCAACAGCGGCGTGTTCTTCTTCGGGCGCTACGAGATCCAGATCCTCGATTCGTTCGGCAGTCAGACCTACGCCGACGGACAGGCGGCGGCGCTCTACGGACAGTTCCCGCCCGACGTCAACGCGTGTCGGCCGCCCGGCGAGTGGCAGACCTACGACATCGTGTTCCGCGCGCCGCGGTTCACGGCGAACGGAAAGCTCGAGAGCCCGGCCTACGTGACCGTTCTCCACAACGGTGTGCTCGTCCACGACCATCGCGCGATGGTCGGCGCGACGGCTCACCGCGCGGTCGCGCAGTACGCGGCGCACGGCCCGGCCGGGCCGATTCGCCTGCAGGACCACGGCAATCCGGTGAGCTTCCGCAACATCTGGGTGCGGCCGCTCGAGTCCGCCGTCAGTTCGACGCCCCGGACAAGATGACCGCGGCGGCGCCGCCGGCGCCGAGCACGTGGTCGCCGGCCGGGCCGACGTAGCGGACCGTGCCGGTGTCGAGGACGACGCCCAGGTTCTGGGTCAGCGCGACCTGCTCGAATCCGGAGGTGATCGCGAGCGGGACCAATCGGTTGGGCGCGTTGAGGAGCAGAGCGGAGGCACCGGTCGCCGTCAGCGTCGCCGTCAACAGCGAGAACGAGCCGGAGGGCTCGACGATCTCGGTCGAGAGCTCGATCCCCGGCGGTGCCGCCAGCGCGGGAGTTCCCGTCGTCG